>DEYM01000048.1 GCA_002364555.1 Phycisphaerales bacterium UBA3158
AGAGCTGATCGAGCGTATTTCGAGTGGTCAAGTGGATATCCCTTCTCTGGATCAGGATGTGTTCCTCTATCTTCCGGTGGAAATGCTTCCGTTGATGGGCGTGCTCGAATCCTTCTCAAACCCGGAGTACACGCTACCCAACAGTCCAAAGGCGGGTTGCTACAGCTTCATACCAGCGGGTTCATCCAGGATGGTTGGTCCTTCGCTCATCCAGATTCCATCAGGCCTTATCCTGAACACCTCGAATTTGAAGACATTCGCACGAGATCCAAAGGGAAATCTGATTCCGATCCAGTTCAAGTCTGTCATCTACGTCGATGAAAAACCAGATGGCAATACAACAGTCGCAACTGGACCGACCATGACGGATCCTCCGTACAGAGTCATGGCTCGTGGAGGTTCCGTAAACATCAGTCTGGTCGAGGGCAACGATACAGCTCCAGCCAACCACCATCATCTCCATCTCGTGATCATGGCCAAGAGCGGCAACATGATCCTCATGAGCGATGATCATCTGAACTCGAACGCCATTCAGATGGTCGCGCTGCAGCAGGTGGATCTCTCGATCTGGGAGCTCATCTACAAGAGTGGCTATGCGAGGGTCTTCAAGTTGAGAAAGGACTGGAATTCGACCAAGGAGACCTCCGTCGATGCGATCCCCAGTGGATCCTAGCCTGCTTGTTCCGGAACCAGACTGAACCAGTTCTTCCTCTGATCACTCTCGACCGTGACGACGGCATCGCCGGGCTCATGATCGAGTATCAAACGCCAGCCATTCTCGACTGCCTGACTGAGCATTCTCTGCTTCGTCAGAAGCGTCTCGTGGGGGAGCATGTCGTAGCCCATGCTCCATGATCGCCCGGCGTGATTCAAGGTGGGTAGCAGGTCGCCCGTGAAGCACGTGGGGCCGTTCACGTCATCGATCAGGATGGACTGATGACCCCAGGTATGTCCTGGTGTTGGAATAGCCTCGATTCCCTCGATGATCGTGGTTTCACCACCGATGCATCGAACCTGGCTCGCTATCGGATCCAGATGTGATCTGAGATAGGTGGCGCTCATGGTTGACCGGTTGGCCATGGCGTCATCCCATTCCCGCTGCTGGACGATGATTTCCGCTGATGGGAACGTCGAGACGAGTTCACCGCCCGGTGCCAGGCGTGTCAATCCGCCGGCGTGATCGAAGTGCAGATGAGTGAGTATGACCAGGTCTATCTGATCGGTCGACACGCCGACCTCGCCCAATGCCGTCTCGATCGTACGGTCCTGCATTCCGAAGATGGTTCGTTCCTTGTCGGACCACTTCGATCCATTGCCGGTCTCGATGAGCACCCGGCTGCCGCCCATCTCGAGAAGGAGGCAGTTCGTCTGAAGCGGGATGCAGTTGTCCTCGTCGGGAGAGACCAGTCTCGACCAGACCGCTCTTGGAACCACACCGAACATGCTTCCACCATCGAGGCGGAAGCTACCTGCTCTGAGGAGCGTGCTGTTCCACTGAGGCACGAATCAGACTTCCGGAAGCAGGGTTTCAGGTGCTTCGAGCAGTCCCACGAGCGTGTTCAGGAATCGGGCGCCCTCGGCGCCGTCGACGACGCGATGATCGCAGCTGAGCGAGAGTGGCAGGACCAATCCGGCATAGAACGCACCATTGCGAGTCAGTACGGTTTCCTTGGCGCGACCTACGGCGAGAATGGCGACTTCCGGATAGTTGATGATCGGCGTCGCGAACATGCCACCGGCACTACCCACGTTGGAGATCGTGAAGGTGCCACCAGCGAGTGATTCTCTGGGCACCGATCGGTTGCGACAGGCTCCAGCGAGTTCTCGAACCCGTTCGCTCATCTGCACGAAGGTGAGATCCTGGGCACCGTGAATGACCGGGACCATGAGTCCATGATCGGTGTCGACGGCACAACCGAGATTCACCGGACCCTTGATGTGTATCTCTTCCATGAAGTCATCGACATTGGCATTCAATGAAGGATGCTTCTTCAGAGCGGCACAGACTGCCGTCATGATGAATGGGAGCAGACTCAGTCGGTTGCCAAGCAGTGATTCGAATCCAGATCGTTTCTGATCGAGTCTGGTGATATCCGCTTCATCGACCACGGTGAAGTGGACGGTGGTCTGTACGGAGTGATGAAGGGACTGCGCGATCTTCCGACGAATACCCTGGAAAGGAATCTTCTCGACAGTGCCTTCCGGGGCGATGGCCACGCGAGTGGCTGCCAGAGGCATGGGAGCAGCAGTGTCAGGTTCAGGAGCGACGGTCGCCGGAACGGCGGCAGCAGGTGCGGTCGGGGCCGCAACGGGTCGGCTGGCTACGGGAGCGGGCGATGAACCCGCTGTCGCATGAGCCTGGATGTCGGAGGCCGTCACACGCCCACCTCGCCCGGAGCCGTTGACGACATTGATGTCGATATCGAGTTCCTTGGCGATTCGCCTCACGGCGGGTGTCGCCAGCGACTTCGAACCACTTGCCACCGAGGGCGCCGCCTCCCGGCTGAATGAGGCCGGCATGGTCAGTTCGCCGGAGACGTTCCCGACGACGGTACCGGCATCCTCCTCCTGGCCAGAGGATTCGTCATCCGATGACTTCCCGGCATTGTCCGTGGCAGCCGATCCGGACCCGTAGCTCACGAGCACACTGCCGACATCGATGATGTCACCCTTGTTGCCATGAAGTTCCTTGATCTTTCCAGACCATGGGCTGGGTACTTCCACCAGTGCCTTGTCGGTTTCCATTTCAGCAAGCGTCTGATGTTCTGCGACATCATCCCCGGCCTGGACCTTCCACGAGATCAACTCGGCTTCGGCGACGCCTTCACCGAGATCGGGAAGAAGAAAATGAGACTTGTCGGTTGGTTGCTTGATTGCCATTGGTCACTACCAGAGAGATGTTCGGATGAATCGATGAGCGGTGGAAGAGAGGGATCAGTAGGCCGCCGTTTCCTCGATGGCCTTGCCAATTCGCTCGGTATCGGGGAGGTAGTCCAGCTCGAGCTTGTAGTAGGGCATGATCACGTCGAACCCGGCTACTCGTTGAACAGGAGATTCCAGTTGGAGGAAGCAGTGCTCCATGATTCTGGCACTGAGTTCCGATCCGATACCGCAGGTCAGCGGCGCTTCGTGGACGATGATCGCACGACCGGTCTTGTTGACCGAATTCACGACCGTCTCGACATCCATCGGGGATATTGTCCGAAGATCGATGAGTTCGATGTCCCGTCCACTCGATTCGATGGCGTTCATGCAGTGGATCACCGAGGCGCCCCACGAGACCATGGTCATTTCACCACCTTCGCGGACGATCCTGGCCTTGCCGATGGGGACCGTGTACTCGTCCTCCGGGACCTCTTCGCGGAAGGCCCGGTAGATGCGCTTGGGCTCGAAGAAGATGACGGGATCGGGATCCCTGATGGCGCTGATCAGCAGTCCCTTGGCGTCGTAGGGTGAGCTGGGCATCACGACCTTGAGTCCGGGTGTGTGCGTGTAGATGGCTTCGGGGGAATCGCTGTGAAGCTCCGGTGCGTGAATGCCTCCACCAACCGGAACCCTGACTGTCATCGGTACGGTCAGGCTGCCACGGGTTCGCGTCCGCATGCGGGCGGCATGGGTGCACAACTGGTCGTAGGCTGGACCGAGAAATCCCTCGAACTGGATTTCGGGCACTGGACGGAGTCCGTTCATGGCGAGTCCCACGGAGGTGCCGATGATGCCCGATTCGGCAAGTGGAGAGTCGACGACCCGCTTGCCCCCGAAACGCTTGTGCAGTCCTTCCGTGACCCTGAAGACACCGCCATTGGGACCGACGTCCTCTCCCAGGATGAGAACGCGTTCATCCTTCTCCATTTCCTGGATGAGGGCGAGATTGATTGCTTGGACGAGTGTTAGGTTCGCCATGGAATTCAGATCCTTGTTCAGGCGTGAGCCTTGTCCTTGAGTGGAAGCTGTGAAGGGTTCTGTCCGAGACTGCTTGTGCGAAGCGTGCTTCGTTGGGCCTTCAGATTGTCTGACATCGATGCGTACATGCTGTCGAACATGTCGTTGCATACCGGATCAACGATTTCCTCGGCTCGCTTCACGACTTCGGAGATCAGCTTCTCCGCCTCCGCCTGCATCTCATTCTGCTTGTTCTCGTTCCACAGATCTCGTTTCTCGAGATACATGCGGATTCGAATCATGGGATCCTGCTTCTCCCATTTGGAAACCTCGTCGGCGTCTCGATATCGACGGGCATCGTCTGCCGTCGTGTGATCACCTAGCCGGTAGGTGGTGGCCTCGATGAAGGATGGTCGCGACTCGGTCCGGGCGACTTCCGCGGCGTCACGAACGGCCTTCACGACGGCGAAGATGTCGTTTCCATCCACCTGTATCGTCCGCATTCCGTAGGCCAACGCACGCTGGGCAACGGTAGGGGCCGAGCACTGGATCTTCGTGGGAACGGAGATGGCCCAACCATTGTTCTGGCAGAAGAAGATCGTCGGTATGTCCAGATTGGCCGCGAAGTTCATGGCCTCGTGGAAATCACCCTCGCTTGTCGCGCCATCGCCGAAGAAGGTGCAGGAGATGGATTTCTCGTCTCGATACTTGTCCGCCCAGGCCAGACCGACGGCATGGAGCATCTGGGTCCCGATCGGGATCGCCAGTGGCGTGATGTGCAGATCGGGATCGATGTGGTTGCCACGTTCATCACCCATCCAGTGAAGAAGAATCTTCTCCATCGGAAGGCCTCGCCAGAAGAGCCCGGCGTTCTCCCGATAGCAGGTCACCAGCCAGTCGGATTGCTGCAGTGCATAGGCGGCACCCAGTGAGGTGGCTTCCTGTCCTCTGTTCTCGGGATAGGTTCCCATTCGTCCGGATCGCTGCAGCTTGAAGGCGATGACGTCGAATTGACGACAGACCATCATGTGTCGATAGAGATCGACGAGATCCTGATCTGGAATCAGGTTCTTGCCGAGAGATTCGTCGAAGGTGCCATCAGGCTCGAGAATCGACAGTCGTTCAATGGTTGTTTCGAAGACGGAACTAACCGGCATTGATCTGCTCCTTGATGCCGCCTTCGGCCACTCGCTTGCGTGCCAGGGCCAGGGCGGCATGCCCTGTTGTCTCATGATCCGAGGCCATCTTGAAGACGGTCATCGTAGTATCCTCGATCCGCTCGATCATGACCTTGAGCTGTTCGGGTGTATGACCCAGATACAGTCCTGCCAGATGAATCAGGCCGCCGGCATTCACGATGAAGTCGGGGGCATAGAGGATCTCGCGTTTGGTGAGCCGTCGAGCGTCCGCATCGGGATCCCGGAGAATGTTGTTCGCCGCTCCACAGACGACGCGGGTTCGAAGGCCATCGATGGTGTTCTCATCGAGTATCGCGCCCATGGCACATGGAGCCAGCACGTCGCAGTCGACGGCGAGTATCTCCGATGGAGCAACAGGCTTGGCATTGAAGGTCTCACAGGCGAATCGGACCTTGGCTTCGTTGTGATCCGCGACGATCAGCTCGGCTCCACGTTCGTGAAGCAGACTGGCCAGATGCGTACCGACGCTGCCCAGTCCCTGGATGGCGACGGTGAGGCCGGCGAACTGATCACGGCCCATCTGTCGCAGACTCGCCTGCATTCCATAGACCACACCCATGGCGGTGTGGGGGGAGGGATCTCCACCCTGACCTTCTCCGGTTCCGCCCATCACGTGGTCCGTGGTCTCGAGCATCCAATCGGTGAATTCCGGGGAGACGCCAACGTCCTCGGCTCCGATGTAGGTGCCGTTGAGCGTGTCGATGAAGCGTCCCATGGCTCGAGCACGATCCCGTGACATCTCGGCATCATTCTCGGGAAGAAGGATCACGCTCTTGGCACCACCCATCGCCAGACCGGCGCAGGCGGACTTCCACGTCATCCCTTCCGAAAGCCGGAGTACGTCGTACAGGGCATCTGTCTCATGCTTGTAGTGCCATCTTCTGCAGCCACCGAGCGCATTGCCCAATCGAGTCGAGTGGACCGCGATGATGGCCCGGAGGCCCGTCTCCTCATCGACGTGGTAGCAGACTCGTTCATGGCCATGTTCAGCCATGGCGTTCAGAGGGCTGAGGTTGTTTCTTTCTTCGTTCACGGATCGGTTCCTGAAATGTTCCAAGGTGTGGTAGATACGGTTGCCGCAGTCCGATTCAGGACTGGTCGAACGCCTTTCGAAAGGCCGGATAGGCGGAACCTTCTCCGAACTGCTGAATGGCGTCTTCGTCGATCTGCTTGCCCGTACCTTGCACGGACTCGACAGGTGTTCTCTCCGGAATGAAGTAGTCCGAGTTGGGAAGCGTGTCGACATACGAGTCCAGCTCGTTGGCGAGCGTTCGCATCGTCTCGTCGGTGTTGTTCCGGAGTTCACGAAGGTTGTCCATGATCCGCTTGCGTCCCAATGCGAATACATGGTTCACCGTCGCCATCTCCAGAGCCTTGGCCTTGCCCTCGACGCCGTTCTTCAGTGAACGGTCGATCCTCGAGAGGCAGCAGGACATCGCGTGGATCCAGATGACGCATATGCTCAGTCGCTTCTGGATGGTCTGTCTGGTGATCAACTCCTCTTCGTGGACCTTGAACATCATCTTGACCTGATGACTGAACTCGCGAACCATGTCCTCGAGCGTGTTGACATGACCCTTCAACTCGCTGTTGAAGCCGGTGATCCGGGGCGCCGCAGGACGAACGTTCAGGAAGAGCTCGATGGCGATCTTGATGGCCGCCTTGATGTTCTTCTGGGGGGCTGCTCGAACACCGAGCATGTATTCGCCCAACTGCTTCGATCCGTAGGAGAAGAGGAAGGAGTGCATGACCTGATTGGCGCCTTCGACGATCGTGTTGATCCTCGAGTCACGCCAGAGTCGCTCCACGACGTTCTCCGTCATGTATCCCTCGCCGCCCATGATCTGGAGCGCCTCGTCGCAGCAGGCAAAGCCCATCTCCGAGCAGAAGACCTTGCAGATGGCGGTCTCGAGCATGATGTCGTCGTCCTTGCGATCGACGATGCCCGTGGTCATGTAGAGCATGGCATCCATGGCGTAGCACATGGAGCTCATGAAGGTGAGTTTCTCACGCATCAGTTCGAACTCACCGATGGGGCGGTCGAACTGGTATCGATACTTGGCCCACTTCAAGGCCTGCTCATACGCGGCCTTGCCGGCACCGACCATGCCGGCTGCCAGGGTGCATCGGCCCCAGTTGAGACAGGTCAAGGCGACATTGAGGCCTCGCCCTTCACGGTGCAGAAGATTCTTTCGCGGGACCTTGACGTTCGTGAAGGTCAGACGAGCCTGCCAAGTGCCGCGGATGCCGCACTTGGAACGGTTCCGACTGGTTATCTCGATGCCATCCATGTCCGGTGTGCAGATCAGGGCCGTGACCGATTCCTTCGTCTTTCCCGACTTGGGATCAGTGACCATCTGCTTGCACATGACCGTGAACATGCCTGCGAAGGCCGCAGACGTCGCCCACTTCTTCTCACCGTTCAGAATGTAGTACTCGCCGTCTTCACTGACCTCACACCGGGTCTCTTGACCGGCGGCATCGCAGCCCACATTCGGCTCGGAAAGGCAGAAGGCGCTGAGCGTGTCTTGAGAGACTCGCGGAAGCCAATATTGCTTCTGTTCTTCCGTTCCGAAGAGTGCAATCGCGCCACAACCGATCGATTGGTGGGCGGAAACCACGACGGCAGTGGAGCCACAGGACATGCCGATGCGTTCGAGGACACGGTTGTAGCTGGTGATTCCAAATCCACCACCACCGTATTCAGCTGGAACGATCATGCCCATGACACCGATGTTGAAGAGTCTCTTCATGCACCAATCGGGAATCTCCTGCAGGCGATCGATCTCGGCCGACGGATGCTCGTTGCGCAGATAGGCGTCGAGCTCTGCGAGCAACTGATCACAACGAGCCGTTTCTTCAGGGCTCTCCTGTGGAAAGGGAACGATCAACTCGTTCCTGTAGTTGCCCCAGAAGAGATTCTTCACGAATCCCATGGTCTCCGGATCCGGACCCAGCATTTCCTGGGCCTGCTCGATCTGCTTGCGATCTTTTTCCGAGATGTTCTTCAGGTTGTCAGTCAGATTCGACTTGCTCACGTCACAGCTCCTGATATGTGATCAGCGTTGGCCTTCGAAGAAGGCATTCAGTTTGTTTCGGGTTTCTTCAGTTCCACGAAGAGCGACCAGCAACCGCCTTTCGGCGGCCAGCCCGGCATCCAGGCCCAGCTCCACTCCCGCATGGACGGCTTCACAGACAGCCATGGCCGCGGCATTGTCACCCACGGCATCACGGATACCGGAAACAACCTCAAGCGTTGCCTTCGGATCCATCTGCTGAACGGTTCGTACCAGTACATGGTCTCGATTTGATTCAACCCAGGACAGGGCCGTCGATACGAGTTCATCTGCCGAACCGGCAAAGGCATCGATCAGTCCTTCCGGGACGTCTTCCGTCGTGAATGGCTTTCCGTGTGCGGTGGCTTCAATCGCCGTCGCGACATCGACTCTTCCCGGGAGTCGCTGGGTTCCACCCCATCCGGGACAAAGGCCCAGACCAGCTT
Organism: Phycisphaerales bacterium UBA3158; assembly: GCA_002364555.1. Taxonomy (GTDB): domain Bacteria; phylum Planctomycetota; class Phycisphaerae; order Phycisphaerales; family SM1A02; genus UBA1668. Next base: position 8,584 of record DEYM01000048.1, read on the forward strand.
CCGGAAGCCCGATCGGATAGGCACGCGACTTCGTGTTGACTCGGGTCGCCACGATTCCGGTGCAATGCAGTGCCAGCTCGAGTCCACCTCCCAGAGCCGCGCCGTTCACGAGGGCCACGCTGGGACAGGGAAGATCGGAGATGCGGCGGAAGATCCGGGTTCCTTCGGCAAGGTACCGTCGCAGTTCCTCGTCGCCGAGCGAGTCGATCTCCTTCAGATTGGCACCAGCGACAAAGACCTTCTCATCGGCACTTCTGATCAAGAGGGTGGCGCAGGTGTCCGGAAGTTCATCAAGGGTCCTGTCGAGCCTCTCGAGAAGCGAGCGATCCAGAATGACCAATGGCTGCTCGGGGTTCTCCAGCGTGATCAGGGCGACATTGCCCTCCAGAAGTTCCATGGGTAACGATTGAACTGTCTGTTGACTGGAAAAAGCAGTGGTAGTCATGTCGTACTCCCTTCCTTTTTCGGAAGGGGGATCCTCCGTGGCGGTCGAGCGGGCCGACCGCAGTTTCTCGAGGTCACCAAATGGTGACATGTGAACGATGGTCCTTCTCGCCCTGGATAGGGCCATGCGACTAACTATCGCTTTGAGAGTGGTTTAGGGGCCAATAAACCTATCCACGAGGGATTGGGCTGCCATTGGCCAACACCGGACCTGCAAGCCTTGCATTCTAGTCGAGGAGAGCCTTGTCGGGGGTCGATCTGGATGGCTTGTGGACCAAACAAGCCCTGAAGAGGGCTTTAAAGGGGGTCGGCTCATTTGGATCCGAATATTCGCCCCAACCGCTCCTGAGCTTCATCACCAACAATGACATCAGCTGAAATCTGAGCCGCTTTTTCGAAGGAGGCATCCTCCAGCGACCCTTCCAGTTCATTGAGCCAATGCTTGGTGATGGACAACGCCTGACGACCACCCTTGGTGAGTCTTTGGGCAAATTCGAGGCATCGCTCGTCGAGGTCGCCGTATTCGACGAGTTCATCAACCAGCCCCAACTCGAGCGCTTGCGTACCGGGCATGGTGCCGCCGGCGAGAAGGAGTGAACGAGCTCTACCAGAGCCTATTCGACGAATGAGCCAAGGTGCCACGACAGCGGGGCAGACACCCAGTTCGACTTCCGGATACCCAAGCTTGGCTTCCGGATGGCTCATGGCATAGTCACATACCACGGCCAGGCCGCAACCCCCTCCGACAGCTGCTCCCTGAACGCGGGCAATGGTCGGTATTGGAAGTCTGCGAATCGATCTCATGGCTCGGGAAAGGCCGTGCAGCATGCCCGACATTCGCCGAGCATCGTCAAGGACGCCCTTGAGGTCCATGCCGGCGCAGAAGGAAGCCCCCTCGCCGGCGAGAATCATGACCCTGGCATCGTCGTTGCCAGCGATGTCCTCGAGGGCGGCCTCCAGTTCATTGATCAGTTCCAGAGACAACGCATTGCGTTTCTCGGGTCGGGCCATGGTCAGCGTGACGATTGAACGGTCATCTATGGAGAGTTTCACCTGTGACATGTCGTTCAGTGTACGACGACCAGCCTCAAGTCAACAATTCACCACATTCAGGGCAGCTGGCGGCGAAATCCAGACCCTTGAGGTCGTAACCACATCGTTCACATCGATTTGATCTACGCCGATGCCTTCTCTGGATGGATTGATACCCCTCGGCGACACCCTCTCCGATACCGATCAGACCCAACAGGGGCAGACAGACGATCCACAGCACTATCCAGGCCACGCCCGTCATGACGCAGAAGATGAACCATCGCGTATCGACGACTCGCCCCGTCGCCGACTCGTTCGCCAGAGGGATCGTCGACTCCTCGAGTGCCCGACGTATTGGAATGGACAGTTCCATTCGATCCGAAAGGGGCGTGAGCGTCTGTGTCACCTTGATGATCTCCTCGAGCTCATCATCGAACGTCCAGCTGATACGTGGATCCCGGATCACATCGGCGGTGGTGAACGGCCATCCTGCTCTTGCCGTCTCGAGAAGGATATGGATCACACCCACCCGATCGACTCTGGTCGGATCGGAACGAAGGATCTCCATGTCGTAGTCATCGTTCATCACCACGTCGAATGTCATGTTCGTCGACGAATCGAATTCCTCGACGGTCATCTGCAGGGTCAGGACGATCAGGAGGGCGAGTGCGCCAGTCAGAAGCAGTGAATAGTCGACTCGCGTCGTCCATTTGGTCTGCTGACGATCCGCGGACTGGTAGTTCAATCGTCGATGCCATCGTTTGAATCGTCGGAGATATCGAAACATCCGCTAGTTCCAGGGGGTTCCAAGCAATGTTCGAAGTCCATTGCCGGGATTCTCCTCGCGTAGAAGCGATTCTCCCACCAGCGCCTTGTTGACTCCGTGAGCATTGAGATGATCCAGATCAGCCCTGGTTCGTATGCCCGATTCACTGACCGTGATGTTCCTGTGTTCCTCGACCAGATCCAGAAGACGAATCGTATGGTTGAGATCCGTCTTCATCGTCTTGAGATTGCGGTTGTTGATGCCGAGCAGGGAATAGCCCGGATGCGGGAATCCGATATGTCTCTGGAGACGAAGCAGCGATTCCATGTCATGGACCTCGACAAGGGCGGTCATGTCAAGTTCATGGGCGAGAATCATGCAATCGAGTATTTCACCTTCGGAGAGGACTTCCGCGATCAGCAGGACGGCATCGGCACCCATGAGGCGCGATTCCCAGATCTGCCATGGATCGACGATGAAATCCTTACGGAGCACCGGCAGCGATACGGCATCGCGTACGTTCTGAAGATGATCGGGTGTTCCACCGAAGTAGTTGGAATCAGTGAGGCACGAGATCGCTACTGCGCCGGCATTCTCGTATTGTAGGGCTATGCCTGCAGGATCATATGGATCGCGGAGTGTGCCGGCCGATGGACTTCTTTCCTTGACTTCAGCAATGACATTGAATCCACTCGGCCCACGACCGTTCGCGACTGAACCGAAGAAGTTCCGTGCTGGGGGCGCCTCACCGATGCGTTCCCGAAAGACATCGAGTGGAGTGACCTTCATCGCGTCATCGACTTCACGTCTCTTGTGGCGAATGATTTCTTCAAGGGTGACGCTCATCGTGATGGTCCTCGGTTTCCTTTCGGTGAATCAACCCGTTATAGCCGCGGTGACGACGAACGATCAAGGAGCGATCGCTCAGGTGAGTGATTCGGGCAGCAGCTGGCTCTCCATATGGATGATCCCCATCGCTGTCTTGGCGCTCGTTATTTTCATTCAGATCCCCAATTGGAGACTGAAAAAACCACGGATTTTCAAGCCCGCCTTCTCCTCCACATCCGGGCTGGTTCTGTTCGTGGCGGCTTTGATGGGCGGTCTGCTGGGTACCCAGATCGCAATGCAGATCGGGTCACCGAGGCTGGAAGGTGGGGAATACGACCTGTCGTCGACGCTGCCCCTGATGATCGGCAGCTACATCGGGCAGGGCGTCGTCTTTCTGCTGGTACCCGGGCTCGTTCTGGGGCGAGGTCGAATCCAATGGAACAGCCGTCCCATGTCCTGGTTCCGAGCGGTGCTGGCCGGTTGCCTTGGCATGATCATCGCGCTACCGATGACCCTGGCCGTGGCACAGGTGGCGGGGGCCGTACTCGAATGGTCGACAGGGCAGACATTCAACGAGATCGGCCATGGAACGCTTGTTCAGATCAAGGAGGCCGCCGCCGATCCGGATCTCGTTCTCGTGCTCATCGTGTTCATGGTGATCGTCGTGACGCCCATCTGGGAGGAGATTCTCTATCGAGGACTTCTGCAGGAATCGATAGGCTCACACCCGCTGACCGAGGGCGAGTCCCCCTGGGTGTCCATCGTCATAACCAGCCTCATCTTCGCGACCATGCATGGTGCCATGGTCGACCTCCGAGGACTGGCGGCACTCTTCGTCCTCTCACTGGGATTCGGCTGGATCTACGTCAGAACCGGGCGACTGATTGCGAGCATCGTCATGCATGCCGCCTTCAACGCCTTCAACATCCTCGTTGTGATCCTGTAGGCACGTGCTGAAGCCGGGCAGCTCGGCTCTTCCCGGGCGCCGCTACAATCCGATCATGCCAGAAACCGCACGACGTAGAGTTCTTACTGGAGACACCCCGACCGGTTCCCTGCACATCGGGCACTGGGTGGGTTCCGTCAAACGCAGAGTCGAGATACAGGAGACCCACGATTGCTTCTTCCTCGTGGCCAACCTGCATGCGTTCACCACCAGAGCGGACAAGCCGGAGGATATTCGGCGTGATTGCATGGAGGTGGTCCGGGACGCGCTGGCGATGGGAATCGATCCATCCAAGGCGTCGATCTTCCTCCAGACAGAGGTTCCGGCCATTCTGGAGTTGACCTATCTGTTCTCGATGCTGCTTCCCTACAACCGCGTCATGCGAAATCCGACTCTCAAGGATGAATTGAAGGTCAAGGGACTCGAGGACAACTACTCGTTCGGGTTTCCGCTCTATACCGTCGGCCAGACCGCGGACATCCTGGCGTTCAGGGCTCATGACGTACCGGTCGGCGAGGACCAGGTACCGCACCTGGAGTTGACGCGTGAAGTCGCCAGGAGATTCAACAAGTTCTATTGCGGCGTTCCCGACAAGGCGCCCGACGAGGAGCATGTCGATCTTGGTGGCGTGTTCCCGATTCCCGAAGCGGATGTGGGCAAGGTCGGTCGACTCGTCGGTACGGACGGCATCCAGAAGATGAGCAAGTCCCTGGGCAACAGCATTCTCATCACGGATACCCCCAAGCAGGTCAAGAAGAAGCTTGGAAAGATCTACGTCGGCATCGACAATCGTCAGCCCAACGATCCGGGCGAGGTCGATCCGGAGAAGAATCCTCTCTTCCAGTATGTCGAGACCTTCATCGATTCAGACGACGAGGTGGCCGAACTGAGGGATCGCTATGCGAGAGGTGACAACATCGGTGATGGTGTCATCAAGGTGCGTGTGGCCGAGGTCATCAGTGAACTGCTCGAGCCGATGCAGGAACGCCGCCGCCAGTATGAATCGGACGATGTCGTGATGGACATCCTTCATGATGGTTGTCAGAAGGCCATCGCGGCGACGGAGGAGACGCTTGCCATGGCCAAGGAGGCCGCCAGTCTCCGCTTCTTCGATCGTTCGATAAACATCTGAGTCAGGGTCTTGGATGATGGGCCGCGACAACAGACTTGAGTCGGCTTCTGTCCACGTGCGTGTAGATCTGGGTGGTCGCGATGTCGGCATGACCCAGAAGTTCCTGCACAACGCGGAGATCCGCGCCGCCGGCGAGTAGGTGTGTGGCGAATGAATGTCGCAGCATGTGTGGATGGACGTTGTCCATCCCGGCCCGCTTGGCCAGTCGTCGGACGATCTGCCAGACGGCGACTCTCTCCAGTGGCCGACCCGTATTGCTCAACAGGAGTCTCCTGTCGTCACGTCCGTCCTCGAACCGGGTCAGTTCGGGGTAGAGATCCTCGACATACTGCCTGATGGCCTCGCGTGCGGGTACACCTACCGGCACGAGCCGTTCACGATTCCCCTTTCCATGGACAAGAACGACTCCGAGTGTCTCCTTGTATTCATGGAAACGGACGGCTCCCACTTCGGAGGCTCTCAGTCCGGCAGCGTACATGAGCTCGAGCATGGCTCGATCCCGCAGCCAGAGTCGACCGGAATCCGGGGAGGCCGCTTCAAGAAGCAACCGCATCTGTTTGGGTGACATCACCCCGGGCAGACGTTTCCAACGCGTCGGTGGAATCAATGGTGCTGCTGGATTTCTATCGATTCTCTTTTCAGCTTCGAGATACCGGAAGAATGTCCGAATGGTGGATAGATGCCGGCTGATGCTCGATGGTTGCAGATCACGTTCTCGATGAAGTGATTGCAGATGATCGGCAAGTATTCTGGCGGTCACCTCTTCTGGAGAGGAGATACCCCTGGCCTCGAGCGATTCGACCATGCAGTCCAGATCTCTCTGATACGCCTCAAGCGTCGCCGATGACAGACCCGCCTCTATGCGGAGCCAGCCGAGGACTTCACGTACCGGTTGGTCGAAGTTGGACATGTTCATGCTGTCGGACGGTCAGGACTACGGCTACACAGGTTTTTCTCTCGACAACCTTCTCACCACAGGCTCTGGACCGGTAGATGGAACAACCCGACCAGTTGCCGAAGCAGGTGGACATGGTCTGTTCGAGGGATCCCAGACTGAACAATTCCTGGCACTGGGACAATCCCTGATCAACACATGGGCAGAAATCACTTTCTACGCCAACCGTTGGTTGGGCATGATCGGAATTCGAATTGAAAAAAGGGCTATGAGCCATGTTCAGCCAGAGATCTATCGGCGGTGAACAGGTTCCTTGGCCACAATGATGTGCAACCAAGATCATCAGGTGGCGCAAATAATGCGCGGATGATGGTTCCAGGCGCAGTGAATTCCACTCCCAATCGTTTCAAAGCGGGCTGGCAGTGCCTTCAGCCGGTCTCTGATTCCGGCACGCATCTTGCGATAGCTGAAGCAGAACGCCAGGCAGGAGGCCGAAGCGCATGGATGACACTCGTAGTAAGGCAAGACAGCTCATCAAACTGGCCAAGGAGGTCAGTGAAGATGCGTCCATTGGTACACAGCTGGGTCAGTCGGTGCTTTTCATGGCACAGGCGGCTGCCGCGACACATGTGAGCCTTCTTGGAGGAAATCCCGGTTCCGGGAACTCCAGAGAGGACGCTCGCTCATGAACTACGGTTTCTACCAGTCTGCGACGGGGTTGATGACACAGGTTCATCGTCTTCAGGTCTCCAGCAACAATCTGGCCAACAGCGAGACCTTCGGTTTCAAGGCCGATCAGGTGACCACCGCCCAACGACTACCTGCTCGACTGGAAGGCGGCTTCGCTTCGGATGCCCAGCACATGCTGGAGACACTGGGTGGAGGTCAATTGTCGGATCCGACCAGATTCGTCATGCAGCAGGGATCATTGACGCCCACCCAGGGTGAACTGGATCTCGCCATAGATGGAAACGGCTTTTTCATGGTCGGTGATGGGGCGGGTCGAGAAGCCGATATCAAATTGACACGGGACGGTCGTTTCACCCGTGATCCACAGGGTGAACTGGCCATGCTTGGTACCGGCATGAAGGTCCTTGACGACCGTCAGAGAACGATTGAAGTACCGCCGGGCCCACTGACGGTGGGACCTGATGGTCTGGTGACCCAGGGCGACGAGGAACTGGGCAGAATCGGGATGGTCTCGGTTCCAGACACGAACATACTCCGCAAGATCGGTGACAGCCTGATCGATCCCGGATCACAGGCCGGTCAGATGGCACGATCGAATGACTCGACCTTGTGGCAGGGATATCTCGAATCCAGCACGGTCCAGCCGGTGCTCGAGATGGCCGGGCTTGTCGAGATCGGACGAGCTGTCGAGGCCAACGCGAAGCTCATGCAGGCACAGGATCTGCTGACAGGTCAGGCGATCAACACCTTTGGCAAAGTGACTTGAAAGACCCGGAACCCCCGAGGGGTTCCACGGGAGTGAATCGAAATGGCTTTTACTTGTCTTGATGCATCAGCAACCGGCCTCAGCGCCTTGGCGACGAACCTCAACGTCATCGCCAACAATCTGGCCAATGCCAACACGGACGGATTCAAATCCAGTCGCGTGAACTTCCAGGATCTTCTGTATCTGGAGCAACGGCAGCCGGGTCTGGAGAACGTTCTTGGAGATCTGAATCCAACCGGCCTCTACGCCGGCGTGGGAACCAGAGTCTCCGGCACCCAGTTGAATCTCCAGGAAGGGCCGCTTGTCTCGACGGAACAGCCACTGGATGTCGCGATCAACGGCAGTGGTTTCTTCGTCGTGGAAGTCGAGGACACCTACACGAATGGTCTCGCCTACACGCGTGCAGGCAATTTCGCGCTCAATGCCGAACGAGAACTCGTGCTGGCAAACGACCAGGGCAGAAGACTCGTCCCATCCATACAGGTTCCCTGGGGCATTCCGGAATACGCGATCAACATCACGAACGATGGAAACGTCCAGGTCTCCTACGGAGAGGTGTTCGAGGAGATCGGCCAGCTCGAGCTGGCGATCTTCGCCAATCCCGCGGGACTGACGCCCATCGGCGGCAATCTGTACACGGAGTCGATTGCATCCGGCGAGGTCGCCATCGGTCTGCCGACGGAAAACGGTCGTGGCACGATGGTCCAGAATTTCCTGGAGGCTTCCAACGTGGATCCCGTGACCGAGCTCGTGGATCTGATCAACACCCAGCGGGCATTCGAATTCAATTCGCAATCCCTGAAGGCAGCCGATGAAGTACTGCAGATCGTCGCGAATCTTCGTCGTTACGGTTGATTGAACGAAGGATGACCATGAGATCTCAATCAGGATTCATACTCTCTGGACTGCTGTGCAGTTGTATCCTCGCAGGGGTGGCGATGGCCGACAGCATCACGCTGTTGTCATCAGCCAGTCGGTCACAGGATGCATCCATCATCACCCTCGGTGATATTGCCCAACTGGATGGTCCCGAGGCGATCGGCTGGGCAGGTCTGCCCATCGCCGAACATAATGATCGCGATACCGTCCATATAACGATTGCCCAGGTCCGTCATCGATTGGACGAGGCCGGCGTGCACTGGGGCCGCATCAATCTGCATGGGCAGATGGTGATCGTACGTCCCGATCAGGCCCGTTCGACACAACCTCCCGAAGCGATGCAGTCGATGAACATCAATCGACACGATGTGACCCTGTCTCGACAGATCCACAAGGCGCCGATCCAGGTCGATGAAAAGGCCCATACGCTTCGCGGTGCGGTACTTCGATATCTACTTGCCACGCTTGATACGACCGTGGATTCGATCAAGGTCGTGTTCGATGCCAATGATGATCGATGGCTCGATTCACCACTTGGTGAAGTCCGCTACGAGATCAAGGCCATGAGCGATCCGAACATGAGCGACCGGATCGATCTGGAGATCCGCAGATGGAAGCAGGGTCGACCGGGTGAGAGGAGATTGCTGAAGGTGAAGCCGCTGATCCGCTGCGAAGTGGCCGAGGCGTCGGTGAACATACCTCGACGAGCGACCATTCAGCCCGAGCAGGTCAAGGCGGTCGAGGCATGGCTGACACCGTCACAGAGATCCATACGTCTGCAGACGGTCGATGTGGTCGGTCGAGTCCCGGTCGCACCGCTGAGAAAGGGAACGCTCTTCCGTTCACGCGACATACGTTCGGTGCAGCTTGTCGATCGAGGTGACCCGGTCGTCGTCCGATGTCTTGTCGGTGGAGCCGCGATATCACTCAAGGCACGTGCCGAATCGGCCGGTGGACTGGGGGAACGGATCGAACTTCGCAAGGGGCGAGAGCGGGAGACCTTCATGGCTGTCGTGACCGGTCCCGGTGAAGCGATCATTGACATGGAAAATCCCGTAAGTGGAAGTTGAAAGCGATCGCACGATCGATTGATGGAGTGATTCGATGCTGAGTAAATGTGTTTTCTTCATGCTTCCACTGGCAGTCTCGCAACTGGTTGCCGGTGGTGAGACGATCGTCCCCGTGAAAGCGGCGCCATCAGCCGAGCCAATGAGACTCGCGTCGGCCGGTACTGGGCTGACGGGTTCGCATTCGAATCTGGGAACCCAACGACATCTGCTTGGTCGGACTCACATGCCGACATCGTCGGCCATACAGGCTCAATCACTGGCGGGCTACGGTATGAATCCGGGGCTCGGCGGCATGCCGGCCTTCGGACAGATGACGGGGATGTCCACCATGCCGATGCTCGGCGGTGGAATGTCCGGAATCATGCCCATGGGCGGCGCCGTGGGATGGGGCATGATGCCTTCCATGATGATGCCCATGGACATGGGTGGCATCGGTCTTGAAGCAGGCATGATCGATCCGGTGATCCCATCGGAACTGCCATCGCTGACAGGCATGCCTCTACTGGCGACGACACCGATGCTCACTGTTCCCATGGGAGCAGCATCGACCTCGATCATGGCACAGACCATGGGCGTCTGGTCGCCAGGAACACCCGGCATGACCGACCTGCAGTCGATCAGCATGTTCGCGGTGACGCCGGCCGAGCCTCGCCTGTACCACATCCATGATCTTGTGCAGATCATCGTCAGGGAAGCCAGTGTCGCAGCGTCGTTCCAGGGTCTCGAGACCGAGAAGGAATACGGCCTCGCGGGTGGTGTCGAGTCATTTCCAGGAGTCAACGGGGACAATCCGTTGTACTACACCGAATTCGATGTGGTCGGAGAGAAGGAATTCGATGGTGAGGGCGAGTACGTGAGGGAAGACGAACTGGTCACGAGACTCTCAGCCGAGGTCATCGAGATCCGGCCCAATGGAAATCTCGTTGTGGAAGCCCGTACCCGCATTCGAACAGATGATGAAGAGTGGTACACCCAGCTCACCGGTACATGCCGGCCAGAGGACATCACGGCAGCCAACACCATCCTGTCCAATCAGATATTCGATCTTCAGGTGGAGAAACGACACAAGGGTTCGGTTCCCAAGGCCGCCAGCAAGGGAATTCTGGCTCAGGCACTGGATGCCATATTCGCTTTCTGAACATTCAAGCATTGCTCTGGCCACCCAGCAGTTAGGATGCTTCCATGAAAGCCGTCCTTCTTGTCATATCGCTTGTACTTCTGGGCCTGCCCGCGCATGGGGTTCCGAGTTCGAATGAGAAGCTGGTGACGTACCAGACACATCAGATTTCACCATTGATCTTGCCGGACCATATTCGAAGATACGTCTCGTCCCTTGGTCTTGACGAGATGCAGGCAAGCATCGCCGATGTCAGGTACGAGGCCTATCTGGATGCGCTTGATTCGATCGTCGAGGCATCGATTGAACGAGAAGCAGCCATTCGGAAACGTCTCGATGGAATCCTGATGGGTCGATACCGCGCAACTCAGGAAGAAATCCAGGAGCTTCGCATCGGTCTCGAGAAATCGAAGCGAGCCAATTGGCAGATGGTCGACGAGCAGCTGGATCTCCTTCTGGAGGACATCGCCGCCATCAGCCCAGAAATCGGAAGAGAGAAGATCGATCGTGTGAAGTTCGATCTCTTCAGAAACATCTATCTCGAACCACTGAGACTGGAAGAGGCGGATCCGACCTATTCGGGCGAAGGAGTCGATCTGTTTGTCCTCGTCGAGGAGGCATCCCGTCTCGAGCTGAACGAGGTTCCGGAGAGCTCGTTCCAGCCAGCCATGGATACCTGGCGACTATCGATGTTCCCGGTCATCAGATCGAATGCCGCCTCCGAGCGAGAAGCCGCGTACAGAAATCGTGTTTCCGCGATCAACAAGGACTCCTCGGATCAGATCAACATCATGATCGAGCGATCGAAGAGATGGTCCGTTCGACAGGGCATCGATTACCAGTGCTTCATCACCATCTACGCGCTGTGTCCGACAGCCGAGGCAGCAGCGGAATGGACCGCCCGCTATCGAAGGGCGAACTATCCATGGCTCTGGATTTCAGGTGACGAAGTCGAACGCATCGCGGATTGGATTTTCGCCAATGGCGACGTGGATCAGATCATCGTCGTCAATGACGTGCTTGCCGATTACCTCACCCGTCGCGAGATGCTCCGACTCGAGACGGAATCGATTCTGGCGGAAGGTCGATCACTTGGATCCAATCTCAACAACGACATCTCCGCCTCGTTCGAGGTCGTCAACGATCTCAAGCAGAAGCTGATGCAGAATTCAGGACAGCGGACCATTCTGATACGAGAAGCCCGGGCACAGTTGGAACATCCACTGACTCCCGGACAACGAGCGGCCATTTCCCGGCTGCTGCTCGGTCTCTAGTTCTATTCCGGAAAGAATTCATCCAGAACCGCGTGCCATTCCTCGATGGAACGAACCGCGATGAAACGGCTCTTGACAGCCTGTTGATCGGGATGATGGGCTGCGAATTTGATGCCGAACTTGCGCATCTGTCTTGACGCCGACCCTTCGCCATGGAGCTGGACGGATAGATGGAAATGATTCAGGAGCGCATGCCTCTGCTCCTGGAGCGTTGGTGGGGCGGGGGATTCGCCTGCGAGCAGGCAGCGTGCCTGACGGAAAATCCACGGATTCCCTATGCAGCCTCGAGCAACGGACACGGCATGTACACCGGTGTGTGCAAGCATCAGGAAGATGTCGTCGACCGTCCAGATGTCGCCGCTGCCGAAGATCACCTTGTCGGGATGGCGTTCCACAAGTGATTTGAGAAAGGGCCATCTGCCGGGACCCTTGTACTTCTGCTGGACCGTCCGGCAATGCACGGTCGCCCAGGCATAGCCGATTTCGTAGACGGCATTGAAGATGCGTTCGAAGTTGTTCGCCATCTCATCCGTCTCATCGAAGGCCCGTCTCAGTTTCACCGTGAGCGGTATCTCGGTTGGCACGACCTCTCGAACAGCTTCGAGTATCTCCACGGCATGATCCGGCGCAGCCAGAAGATGTCCACCTCGATGCCTCTTGCGTATCTTCTTGACCGGACAGGCGAGATTGATGTCGATGACGTCGTACTTCATGTCCACGAGCATGGCGGCCGCTCGTGCCATCATCTCCGGTTCGGTACCCATGATCTGTCCAGCCAGAGGATGATCATGACGCCCGGCGGCGACATTCTCCTCGAGCTCTCCGGTGCCGCAGGCCTCGGCAAGCAGATCGGGATCCTCTCTGGTCCGTCCCTTTCCACCGTTGACCAGCGTCACGTCGAGCAATGCCTCCGTGATGCAGAAGGGGCATCCGTGATCTCTCGCGACGAGTCGCATGGCTCCATCGGAGTATCCCGCCAGCCCCGCCTGGAAGAAGGGGGCATCGAAACCCGGCACCAGCTCCGGAATGCGAGGGTCCAGCTCGAAATCCCTGGCAATCTCCTCAACGGATCGATCCAGGACGGGTCTGGTCAGGTCTGGCGGGTTCATTTCGACTGACATTCCCCCATTGTTGCGTCAACACGGTCCCTCGTACAATGGCCAGCATGATGATTCATCGTCTTTCCTCACTCCTGCTTCTTCTGTTGGCCTCGATGGCGATCCTGACAACGGGTTTCGGATGCAATTTGCCCAACTTCGATCCGAAGCTGGCCACGCGTCCCTATCCATTCGATCTGCATACCACCGATGTGGTACCCATACAGGTCTTCAGGGACGGGACATCCATCGAGATCGTCAATTCGACCGATCGCACCTGGACGGATGCCACCATCTGGGTGAACCAGCGATATGCCGCCCCGTTGAAATCACTGAAGCCCGGTCAGCGAGTCAACATGGACCTCTTCACATTCCGAGATGACCTCGGCGAGCAGTTCCGAGCAGGTGGACTCTTCAGGACGCGTCCGGCCTTGAAGGTCGAGCTCATCGAGATCCAGGAAGCGAAGGGCATGCCGATGCTCGGAATGATCTCGATCATGACCGGTGAAAACGAATAGAGTCCGGAACACTCCGAGCCTGTCGGCCCGGAGTATCCCGTGTTCGTTCATTCAAGTGACAGCCACTGCACCTGGACTCCGTTCATGGCGATGCTCATCGTGTTGGTGTTCGTGAGATGTCTGATTTCCAGAAGACCCTGCGCAGTCTGGGCGTGAAGTTCGTGAATGCCGCACGAAACGACGAATCGACAGACTTCCGTGATGTCACCGACGATCCTCCATAGTTCGTAGTCGGGACCATGCGGATTGGTAAGGACATCCCATTGATACTCGATGTCATGATCATGGAAGGATGATCGCACGCAGTCGCTGGTTGCGGGAATGGTCAGATCGACGAACCACGAGGTCGTCAGAATGCTGTGGATCCATACCGGATGAACGACGCCTTCACCCTGCGATACCCCATCAAGACCAGTGGCGATGAGCCATTCCTCCGCGGATCGATTGCCAAATCGAGGGTTCCGATACGGCAGGGATGAATCCGGATGGAACAACTGCCCATCCAGTTCGGATCCACTGTCGGATGGCGGTTTGATCTCCCAACGTCGATGCCCATCCCTGGCATGATCCGGAATGCCGTCCCCGTCCGTGTCATGAAGAAAGATGAGTCTTCCGTCCTCCAGCAGGAATGTGCCGATGACGCCGCTCTTGGATGATCGGGGCCGATCGGATTCCAGCACGACTGGTGTTCGAACGGTCAATCCACTCTCAAGGGAAAACGGAGTCGCTCGGAAGTAGCCGTTGCACGATGTTGGAAGAAGACTGGTGGACAGCGTGGCGATGGCGACAGCGGCTTGTATGAATGTCATGGGCGAATTCCTTCTCGTCAGTGATTGAGGTCTAGACATCGACATCCATGTCGATATAGACACCTGTTACCACGCGAATACGGAAATCGATTTCCGGATCGCCAAAAGAATTCAATCTGCCAAATGAACTACCTGCGTCTCCAGCATTCGAAGGTCATCGCATACGCGTGTCGATCATCACTTGGATGCTCGACACTGGATACGAGTTCCCATTGACTCTCTTCAATCAATGGAAATTCAGCATCTCCGTCGATCACGGTGTGGATTCTCGTGAGCAGGATCCGATTCGATAGCGGAAGAAACAGTCGATAGATCTCGCCACCACCGATGATGAAACAGTGTTCAGCATCCCCACAGGCCTCGATGGCCTGTTCGGGCGTGCGAACCACCACGGCCCCCTCGGGATCGAGATCCGGTTGTCTGCTCAGAACGATGTTGAGCCGTTGATCAAGAGGCTTTCGAAGCGTGTCCCAGGTGCGTCTACCCATGATGACGGGATGCCCAAGCGTGCTCTTGCGAAAAAACGCCATGTCATCGGGTAGTCGCCAGGGCAGATCACCATCCTGACCAATGACATGGTTCTTTGAAGCGGCCGCAATGAGGCTGATCATCATGGTCTGCACACGCTCACACGGCAACCGGAGCGCTGAGCTTTGGATGCGGTTCGTATCCGGTGAGCGTGAAGTCGTCCAGCGTGAAGTCGAAAACGGTCTTGATGTCCGAATTCAGGGCCAGCTCCGGCTTCGAGCGGGGGGTTCGGGCCAGTTGGGTATCGACTTGTTCGAGATGATTGCTGTAGATGTGAGCGTCACCGATGACATGGATGAAGTCGCCGTAGCCAAGCCCGGTGCATTGGGCGATCATCATCGTCAACAGCGCGTAGGAGGCGATGTTGAAGGGGACGCCAAGAAACAGATCGGCACTCCGCTGGTAGAGCTGACACGAGAGCTTCCCATCGCATACGTAGAACTGGAAAAGCACATGGCATGGGGGCAGCGCCATCTGCTCGATCTCCCCGACGTTCCAGGCATTGACGATCAGCCGACGTGATTGGGGGTTCGTTCCTATTCGGTCGACAACCTGTGAAATCTGATCGATCGTCTGGCCGTTGGCTGTTCCCCACGAACGCCATTGATGACCGTAGACGGGACCGAGGTTTCCATTTTCATCCGCCCACTCGTTCCAGATGGAGATGCCGTTGTCATTGAGCCATTTGATGTTGGTGTCGCCGCGGAGGAACCAGAGAAGTTCTCCGATGACGGACTTCAGGTGAACCTTCTTCGTGGTCACCAGGGGGAAGCCATCCGACAGATCGAATCGCATGGACTGGCCGAAGCAGCTGATCGTGCCCGTGCCGGTTCGATCCTCGCGGGGGCTTCCGTTGCTTCGCACATGTCTCAGTAGATCAAGGTAGGTCTGCATCGGGTCCCATCCTAGCTCGCTGAAGCCGTCGTGTGAGGAGGAATCGCCGCTTGCATGAGTTGTCTCGTGATCTCATGCTCCGGTTCGTCGAGAACCCTGTCAACGGGCCCGGTTTCAACGATCCGGCCAGCCTCCATCACGGCCACCTCATCGCACATCTGTCTCACGACTCCCATGTCGTGGGTCACGAAGAGGATTCCGACTGGTCGACGGCGTCGAATCTCCCTGAGCAGTTCGAGAATTCTGGCCTGAACCGAGACATCCAGAGCCGATGTGGGTTCGTCGAAGACCAGGAGATCGGGCTCTGTGACGATGGCTCTTGCGATGGCGATGCGCTGACGCTGACCACCTGAAAACTGATGTGGATAGCGATCACAGGCATCGGCGCGGATGTCGACGGACTCGAGGCATTCGATGGCACGTTCTCGAAGCTGCGAACCTCGAGCCATGCCATGGACCTTCAGTGGTTCCGCAACGAGGTCGACGGCTCTCATCCTCGAGTCAAGCGAGCCACCGGGATCCTGGAACACCATCTGGAATCGCCGACGAAAGCGCCGCCGTGCCGACTGCTTCATGGCATGGGGCATCTGTCCGAGTATGCGGATACGACCGCTTGCCAGCGGAATCAGATGCATGACGGCTCTGGACAGGCTGGTCTTGCCACAGCCTGAACTGCCAACCAGGCCAAGTACCCGATCGCGGGGGAGTGAAAGACTCACGCCATCGACGGCCGGTCTGCCGGAGCCCGGATAGACGACACTGGCCTGCTCGACATCGAGCACGTTTCCGTCGAAATCATCATGTACCGGCGTGTCAATCATGGTCTGGAGGACCACGCTACATGGAAAGCGGGAGTTTCGCTGCATTCGGGGTACATACCCCCCTGGATCAGCGTGACCACCTTCTACCAGGTCTGTGCATCCAGCTCGACGAGTGGAATGCTCACCTTCTGGTAATTGGGCTTTTGTTCTTCGGGATCCGGTCGCCAGAAGGAGAGCTCGACGATGGAACTTGGAAGCATCGAGGAGATCACCGAACGCAGTTGATCAACGGTCTTCACATCGCGTCCATTGACCTTGTGGATGATATCTCCGGGTGTCAGTCCACTTGTCCGGGCTGGAGTTCCCCTCATGGTCTTCACGATCTGGACACCAGAGCCTTCGAACCCGATGTCCCGGAAGTACTCCGACATGCTGGTGGACCGATCCACCTCGAGCAGGACGATCTGGGCATCACGCGAGGTATCGGGCTCCTGGCAGGTCACCATGATCTGCTTGATCTGATCCTGATCGGGATAGGCGCGCCAGAGTGTCAGTTCGGCCATGTCGTCCTGATCGTTGGCAAGGGCCATGACGAAATCGTCTTCATCGAGAATCCGCTGTTTGTCGTAATGGGTGATGTAATCACCTCTGGACAGACCGGCGACCGACCATTTTCCAGAGCGTCCCAGTCCCGATACCAGCACACCGCCGCTTCCGGGATTCAGGCCCAGCTGTGCGATCCAGTTGTAGAGGGGTGTTTCCTGATCTATGACACGGATTCCAAGGTAGCCCTTGCGTACGACACCTCCATCGATGAGCTGCGTCGCGACCGATTCGATCATGTCCAGCGGAATCGCCAGTCCGATTCCGGAGAATCGACCCTCGGACTCCACGTCCGTCGTGGCGATGGCGGTATTCATTCCGACGACTTCACCACGATGGTTGGTGAGTGGGCCACCGGAGTTGCCTGGATTGATGGCCGCATCGACCTGGATGAAGTTCTCGTAGCCTATGGAGCTTGGATTACGGAAGAGTCCGACGGATCTGCCCAGTCCGGAAACGATTCCCTGCGACATCGAGAATCTGAAATCAAGAGGAGAGCCAAAGGCGAAGACAAGTGATCCCTGCTGGATCTCGTCATGCGAGGCGGCGCGTTTGGCCGGTACCACTCGTTCATCCGAGATGCGTATGACGGCGATGTCGGTGCTTGGATCCCGACCCACGAGCGTGGCTTCTCGAACAGTGCCATCATGCAGCTGGACCTCGACCCGGTTGGCCCCCTCGACGACATGCCAGTTGGTCAACACGTGTCCCTGGTCATCCCAGATCCAACCACTGCCGGTGGAGATTCCCTGGAAGGGATTCTGTGGATCCACTTCCTCCTGTGCGCTGATGTGCACGACTGATGGACGAACCAGGGTGGCGACATCCCTTGAAGCCCGATTCAACTGTTCCAGGAAGGTCGTCGATTGGGTTGGGATGCTGGGCTGGTTCAGTCTGAAGTTCGCTTCCTGGACCTGCCGGACGGTTCTCTGGTGTGAGATGGCATCGACGGATCGTGGCGTGGCCCAGAGGAGTAGAACAGCAGCGATGATGACCAGCACACCTGGGATGAAGGTCGCCAGATAGGTCACAGGAGAGATCCTGGGGGGTCTTGATTCGCTCATGATGTCCTCCGGAGAAATAAGGGAACTATTCAATACTTCGGCTGAAATCGGCCAAAGGCAAGCAAATCTCGATTCTTCATCGATATACGGTGCTCATGTTGACCTTTGAAGGCCATATGGAGCCTACTGGATCCTATACTGACCCGGTTCATGACGGCAGAATCAGGCCATCCAGATCATCTCTCCAGGGAACTCACCCGACCGGTGACACTGCGCTCGCTCCGGAAGATGATGAAGGCGGAGCAGCCGTTTGCCGCCCTGACCTGCTACGACGCCACTTCGGCACGCCTTCTTCAGGCGGCCGGTGTTCCGATCCTGCTTGTGGGAGATACGGCGGCAGAAATGATTCTGGGGCTACCCGGAACCATTCACGCGCCACTTGATCTGATGATTCAGCTCACGGCGGCCGTCAAGCGAGGTGCCCCGAACTGTCTGGTCATGGCCGACATGCCTTTTCTTTCCTATCAGGTGGATGAAGCGGAGGCCGTCCGGAATGCAGGCCGCTTCCTGGTGGAAGGTCAGGCCGACTGTGTGAAGCTGGAAGTCGATGGGACCTTCACCGGACTGGTCTCCCAGTTGAACAGAGCGGGTATTCCTGTGATTGCCCACATCGGTTCAAGGCCACAACAGGTCAAGCACGATGGTGGTTACCGATCAGCGGGCAGAACCCGCGCAGATGCCAGTCGCCTCGTCGAGGAGGCTCGTCGACTCGAGGAAGCCGGCGCCACCATGCTTCTGATCGAAGCGGTGCCTTGCGAGGTTTCAGAGGAAATCGTTTCCAAGACTTCCATCCCGGTCATCGGATGCGGGGCGGGTCCCGCTTGTCATGGCCAGGTCGTCGTGACTCAGGATCTGGCCGGAATGACGCCATGGCAACCAGCCTTTGCTCGACCGATGGCCCAGATCGGAGCGGCCATCACCAAACTCGGCCAGGACTGGGTCGACCGGGTCTCCACCGGAAATCTTGGCGAGCACCCGTATTCAATGGCCGCTGAAACGTGCAAGGACGCCAGCCCCGAGCGTGATGTGACGGTGGAATCCACCAAGTCCTGAGATCGCGATGGAACTCATCCACTTGCCTCGACCAGACCACAGGCACCCACCTGCTGGCTGTAAACTCTGTCCATGAGCCTCACCAACAATCGTCCGATATCAATACTAGAAACACGCGGCAGCCTGGATGCCCGTCCCTCGTTCAAAGCGGAGTCTGCCATGGAGAACGTACGAGATGTCGAAAGACTGTTTGGTGACGACTACGGCATCCTGACCTTCACGGGCGAGAACATCAGGCGAAGACTCTCACCGGCCGCCTTGCGACGGTTCGACCAGACGGCCCAGTACAACGAACCGCTTGATGAAGCCATTGCGGATGAAGTGGCTTCCGCCATGAAGGATTGGGCGACCGAGAACGGTTGCACCCACTATTGCCATTGGTTCCAGCCTCTGACGGGAGCCACCGCCGAGAAGCATGATTCGTTTCTCAACATGGATGGGGAAGGTGGCGTCATCGCCGAATTCTCGGGCGAGATGCTCATCCGAAGCGAGCCCGATGCCAGCTCCTTCCCGACCGGAAGCATTCGAGACACCTGGGAGGCCCGTGGATACACCGCCTGGGATCCGACCAGTCCGGCGTTCATCTCCATCAACGGAACCGAACGAACACTCTGCATTCCCACGGCATTCGTTTCATGGACCGGCGAATCACTGGATCAGAAGACTCCACTGCTCAGATCGATCGACGCACTGAGCAAGCAGGCGATGCGAATCCTGCGGGTCTTCGGTACCAACAAGGGTGTGCATCATGTCCAGACGACACTCGGCTGCGAGCAGGAATACTTCCTCCTCGACGAAGAAGAGTTCCAGATGCGACCCGATCTGAGAATGTGCGGACGAACGCTCATAGGCGCCGATGCACCCAAGGGACATCAACTGGACGACCATTACTTTGGCTCCATTCCCGCCAAGGTCCAGGCCTACATGGCCGATGTGGAAGCCAGGCTGTACGCCCTTGGCATTCCAGCCAAGACGCGTCATAACGAGGTCGCACCCCATCAGTTCGAACTGGCGCCTCTCTTCGAGGGAACCAATCTGGCCTGTGATCATCAGATGCAGACCATGAGTGTCCTCCGTGGAACGGCTCGGGATCACGGAATGGTCTGTCTGCTCCACGAGAAGCCGTTTGCCGGTGTCAACGGCAGTGGCAAGCACAACAACTGGTCGCTCGTGACGGACACCGGACACAATCTTCTGAATCCAAACGACAGTGGGGCGGGGAATCTCCAGTTCCTCACCTTCGTATGTGCGGTCGTTCGCGGACTCGATCGTCATGCCGATCTGCTGCGTGCGACGGTTGCCAGTGCCGGCAACGATCATCGACTCGGGGCCAACGAGGCTCCACCAGCCATTCTCAGCATCTACATGGGTGCCGAGCTGGAACATGTTCTGGCGCATCTGGAAGCCGGCGAGACCTCCGAATTCGAGCACAGCACGACGCTCGATCTCGGCACAACCGCCATGCCGAAGCTCGAACGACATCCCGGCGATCGCAACAGGACGAGTCCATTTGCCTTCATAGGAAACAGATTCGAATTCCGAGCGGTCGGATCGACTGCGGTTCCCGCATGGCCCAATGCGGTCCTGAACACCATCGTCACTGAATCACTCGATCACATCGCCACTCGACTGGAAGCCGACATCACTGATGGAATGGCTGCCGAGGATCGATCCGCGGCGATTCTCGATGTTCTTCGAGACGTCTACAAGGAGCACAAGCGTGTCGTCTTCAATGGCGACAACTACTCCGATGCCTGGCATGCGGAAGCGGAGAAACGCGGTCTGCCCAATCTGCGAGGCTGTGCGGATGCGCTACCCGCGTTGGGATCCGACAAGGCCCGCAAGCTCTTCAGCGACTATGGAGTGCTCGGAGAATCCGAACTCGACGCTCGTCTGATGGTCCTGTTCGAGACCTATGTCAACGTCATGGAGATCGAGGCACGCACCCTCATCCGCATGATCCAGACGATGGTCATTCCGGCGGCGATCCGACACCAGTCCGAACTGGCGGGAGCGATCGCCACGACGGATGCCGCGGGTGTGAATCCAGAGGCGGTACGCGGACGTCTTACCGACCTGATGAACTACATCACGAGCCTGGAAGTGGCGTGTCATGAACTCGAGAATCGACTCGGGAATCTCGGGGGCGAGGCGGAGAATCAGACCAGAATGATTCAGGACACCCTGGTTCCAGCGATGGAGAAGGTTCGGTCCTACTCGGACAAGATCGAGGGCATCGTTCCCGATGATCTATGGCCGCTGCCAACGTATCTGGATCTGCTCTTCTAGATCGAGTCGAATCGTCTTCAGGACTTGCCCTGCCTGGCAACCGCCTCGGCAGCGGCGGAGATGGCGTCCTGATCACCCAGATACCGTCGTCCGGTGGCCTCCATCGAGTCATTGAACTCGTAGAGCATCGGAACACCCGTTGGAATGTTGAGTGAGACGATCTCCTCGTCGCTGATACCGTCGAGATGCTTGACGAGTGCTCGAAGCGAGTTGCCATGGGCGGCGACGATGAGTCGTCTGCCCTGAGCCACCAGAGGCTTGATGGAATCGGTCCAGTAGGGGATCACTCGATCGACCGTGTTCTTCAGACACTCCCCAAGCGGAAGCTGCTCGGGGGCCACATCCGAATAGCGGGGATCGTTGGTAGGCGATGTGGGATGGCCGACCTCCAGCTGTGGTGGAGGTGTGTCGTAGGATCGTCGCCAGATATGGACTTGTTCGTCACCATGCTTGGCGGCGGTCTCGGATTTGTTGAGTCCCTGTAGGGCACCATAGTGTCGTTCGTTCAGCTGCCACGCCTTCGTGGTCGGAATCCAGCAGAGATCCATCCGATGCTGGATGAACCACAGTGTTCGAATGGCTCGTTTGAGCCTGCTGGTGAACGCCATGTCGAACGTGAAGCCTTCCTTCCGGAGGAGCTCACCCGCAGCGGCCGCCTCGACTTCACCGTTGGCTGACAGATCCTGATCGACCCAGCCGGTGAAC
This sequence comes from Phycisphaerales bacterium UBA3158, assembly GCA_002364555.1. Taxonomy (GTDB): domain Bacteria; phylum Planctomycetota; class Phycisphaerae; order Phycisphaerales; family SM1A02; genus UBA1668. The sequence continues at coordinate 30,744 of DEYM01000048.1, forward strand.
CGGTTTTCAAGATTCCATTGACTCTGTCCGTGGCGAATGAGTACGAGCTGTGGCATGGATCCGCTCCCGTTCCACTGACGTGTGGATGCAGGCATCCTAACAGGCGTTGCTGTCCGCCAGATCGATAATCACAGGTGCATGATCCGAGATGGCCAGTCCGGCTTCTCGATGCACATGCACCTTCTTCATTCGTCTCGTGGCACTGGCATTTCCAAGGAGATAGTCGATCCGCCAACCGCGATCCAGTTTTCTGGCCTGACCACGATTCGACCACCATGTGTAGGGACCCTCGACGTCTCCGAAGTGGTCCCGGACAAGATCACGAGCGCCCCGTCCGACGAGTTCATCCATCCACTCGCGTTCCTCGGGAAGAAATCCGGACGTCGATCGGTTGCTCTTCCAGTGGAAGATGTCCCGTTCGGATCGAGCGATGTTGAAATCGCCGCCAAGCAGAACCGATCGTCTGCGTCGCATCAGGGATCCGGCGTGGGGCGCGAAGTCCTTCATCCATTTCTGCTTGCGGCGATGGGCGTCTTCGCTCGAGGAACCGGAGGGCAGGTAGATGCTCGCCACATCGAGATCGCCGATACGAGCCAGCACCATCCGGCCTTCCGGATCGGACTTGCCGGCAATCCCGACCTCGACACGATCGATCGGACGTCTGGACCAGATGCAGGTGCCCGAGTAACCCGGGCGTTCCGCAGGATTCCACTGCACATGCCATCCATCCATCGACCGCCACTGATCCGGAAGCTGATCCGGTCTGGCGCGTATCTCCTGAAGCATCACGACATCCGGCTTGAGCTCTTCAAGCCAGTGTTCAAGGCCTTTTCGAATGGCTGCACGCAGCCCATTGACGTTCCAGGTGAGAATACGAGTGGTCATGGCGAGCTCCAGAGGGAACGAGGCTACCATGCCAAGCCTATTCCCGAGGAGTCCAGAGATGTTCATGACAGAGGCCCTGATAGCGATCATGTTGACCACACCACCAGATGCCATAGCCAAGCCAGTCGAGACCAATCCACACGGAGTTCGCATGGTCGATCCCTATGGATGGATACGAGGCAAGGAAAAGCCCGAGGTCATCGACTATCTCAATGCGGAAAACGCCTATACGAAGCAGATGACCGCCCATCTGGAGCCTCTTCAGAAGACGCTGTACGACGAGATGCTCGGTCGCATCAAGGAGGATGACGCCTCCGTACCCTGGATCGCCAACGATGGCTGGCTGTACTACAGCCGTACGGAGGAAGGCAAGTCCTACGACATCATCTGCCGAAAGCTGGGGACCGACGGCGAGGAACAGATCATTCTCGACATCAATGCCGAGGCCGAGGGTCTCGAGTTCTACGACGTGACCAACTGGGAGACGAGCCCCGATGGAACACGTCTGGCCTGGCTGGCCGATTCGACGGGGTACGAGGAGAACGATCTGATCATCAAGGATCTGGCCACCGGAGAGATCCTGGATCGATCGGTCACCAAGGCGGATCCGTTTTCACTCGGCTGGGCGAACGACAACGAGACCATCTTCTATGCGAGACATGACGAGGCGAAACGACCGGATCGCATCTTCCGTCATCGTGTCGGAACAGATCCGAACGAGGATGTCATGGTGTATCACGATCCGGATGGCCGGTTCTATGTGAGTGCCGGACGTTCAAGAAGCGGGGAGTCCCTCTTCATCCAGAGCGGATCGCAATTGACCAGCGAATGGCATGAGATCGACACATCGAATCCCGAACGACCTCCCCGAGTCATTGCGCCAAGGCGCCAGGGCATCGAGTACGAGGTTGAACGGCACGGCGATCGATATTTCATCCTCACCAACGAAGACGCGACGAATTTCCGTCTGATGACGGCGCAGGTCGCCGATCCATCCCCCGAGAACTGGACGGAATTCAAGGCCCATGATGAAGACGTCTACCTGACGGGCGTGGACGCCTTCAAGGATCATCTGGTGCTTTCGCAACGGCGCAACGGCTACTCGACCCTGGAGATCGTCTCCCTTGACGACGAGGGCGGCTCCCATCTACTGGAAGTCCCTGAAGAGGTGTCCACGGTCGGCGTCGGGACCAATGAACGTTTCGATACCTCGATGCTTCGATTCGGATACCAGTCTCCGGTGACTCCTTCCTCGGTATACGACTACGACATGTCGGATCGGACCCGGACATTGCGCAAACAGCGGGAGGTCCTTGGAAACTACGATCGAAACGACTACGTCGCCTCTCGTTTCGAGGCGAAGGCCGATGACGGCGAGATCATCCCGGTGACACTGGTGCATCGAAAGGGCCTCGAGCCCGACGGCACGCATCCTCTCTGGGTCTACGGCTACGGTTCCTATGGTTCGTCCATGAACCCATGGTTCTCCTCGAATCGCCTTTCGCTGCTCGATCGTGGGGTCGTCTTCGCGATCGCGCATATCCGTGGTGGTGGGGAGATGGGACGACGGTGGTACGACGAGGGCAAGATGGCCCTGAAGGAGAACACCTTCACCGACTTCATCGATGTCGTGGAAGCCCTCCGCGACGAGGGCTGGGGTGATCCGGAACGTATTGCCATAGAGGGCGGGTCAGCCGGTGGTCTTCTGATGGGTGCCGTACTGAACATGCGGCCCGATCTGTTCACCGTGGCGCATGCCGATGTTCCATTCGTGGATGTCATCAACACGATGTCGGATCCCACGATCCCACTCACTGTCGGTGAATACGAGGAATGGGGCAATCCCAACGATCCGGAGGCGTTCCATCGAATGCTCGCGTATTCCCCATACGACAATGTCCGTGAGATGGACTATCCGGCCATCCTTGTCACAGCTGGGCTCAACGACTCGAGAGTCCATTACTGGGAGCCGGCCAAGTGGACGGCCAAGCTTCGTGATCTCAAGACGGATGACAACATGCTCATCATGAAGACCAACATGGGCGCCGGTCATGGCGGATCGAGTGGACGATACGGGCGTCTGGAGGAGATCGCGTTCGAGTACGCGGTCATGCTCGATCAACTGGGACTTGCCGGAAGGTGATCCATCCGCCGAGTTCTATTCCGAGGCCGGGGGCTTGTGGAAACCGAATCTTGTCCGCATCGACTCGAGCAGTATGTAGAACACCGGAACGAGCAGCAGAGTGAGGACCGTTGCAATCGCCATTCCTCCCAGGACGACAGTGCCCAGTGATTGACGGCTGACGGCACCGGCTCCAGTGGCGAAGACCAGCGGAATGACACCCACGCCGAAGCTGACGGCAGTCATGAGAATGGGCCGGAGTCTGAGGACGGCAGCCTTGACGGCTGAATCGAGGATCTCCGCTCCGGCATCGCGTTGTTCCTTCGCGAACTCGACCAGAAGAATGGAGTTCTTCGCGGCCAGGCCGATCAGCATGACCAGTCCGATCTGTCCGTAGACGTCGAGGGGCATGAATCGAAACAGCAGGAACAGCAACGCGCCCAGAACCGCCGGGGGCACCGCCAGAAGAATCAGTACCGGAAGCGTCCAGCTTTCATATTGTGCTGCCAGGAAGAGGAACACGGCGATGAGTGCAAGCGTGAACACCAGAGGCGCCAGATTGCCGGCCTTGAGCTGCTGATAGGTCAGCCCCGTCCATTCGGTGGCCATGCCTTCGGGAAGGACCTTCTCGGAGATCTTCTCCATGGCCTTGATGGCGATACCGCTGCTGTATCCGGGTCCCGGTGTTCCATTGAGACTGACCGAGTTGTAGATGTTGTAGTGGGGAAGATTGTCCACACCGGAGATGGATTCGACCTCGAGAAACGCCGCCAGCGGAATCATGTCTCCATCACGATTCTGGACATGCAGCTCGACGATCTCCTCCGCTTCCATTCGGAAGGGGGCATCGGCCTGGAG
>DEYM01000122.1:0-3780 GCA_002364555.1 Phycisphaerales bacterium UBA3158
AAACGCAGCCAGCATCCACTACGAAGTTCCTCGATGACCTGTCGATTGTTCCACATGGCCCAGCCGACGATCATGTAGAGCCCGTAGTAGATGAGGATCCGGGGTTCGGGAATGAAGTCGGCGGGGGTATCCACTCCGGGGCCCTCCATCATGCACAACAGCCCGAAGGTGACGGCGATCAGTATCGGAAGGCGAAGGCGGCTTCTCGTGCAGATCCGTGCGCAGCGTTCCCACGCAAGTCTGAGTGGTGGAACACGTCTGAGGATCAGACCCGCCGTCATCAGGCACACATAGAGGATGAGCAAGTAGTAGAGGAACCAGAGATGGATTGGATGTGGATCCGACCAGGGGCCCTCGGACACCATTCCACCGATCGCCATGCCCAGCGAGGAGCTGATGTCGACTCCCTCCGCGTGAATGAAGGCGAATCCGAATGAGGCCTTCACCAGTGGATACAGGATGAACCAGCCGATGACGAATGGAATCGCGATTCTGAAGAAGCGGTTTCCAGCGAACCCCGCCGTGCCTCGTCTTTGATGCATCATGGCGGCGAAGAAGCCCGCCATGACGAAGAAGAGCGGCATTCGGAAGACGTGAATCATGATGGCCATGAAACCGGCCAATGGACTTCTCTCGATGTCTCGGACCGGCCAGACTGCATCCGGAGCGGATTCCTGGAAGTAGAGCGCCACATGCAGCACGACTCCCAGCATCATCGCCATGGCTCGCAGGGCATCGAGACCGTGATAGCGACGATTGCCATTGACAAGTTGTGGTGTGGTGGAGGTGGTCATCTATGGAGTACTAGGGCTGAAGGGTCATCAGCATAGCTGACTGCGATTGCCTTGGATCGTTCATGAACTCCTCGAAGGCTTCGTAGAACTGGTTCTTGTTCTCCATGCCCACATATCGTGCGAGGGCCTCTTCCCAGCCCAGCTCGTTGACCATCGGATAGAACTCGTCTCGAAGCGTGGAGACGCTTCGGCCGGGATGGTTGTAGACCATGAAGGCGACTGCCCAGCCGCCGGTGTCGTAGGCGAGTTCCAGGTAGTACTCGGCGACTTCCTCGGAGGCCAGATCGATGTTCTCCATGTCCGCGATCGTGAATCCCGTGTGTCGCATCCCCTGGGCGCGTTCCATGATCATCTCGAGGTTGTATCCACGTGGTCGAAGGCCCTCCAGATAGGGGAGCCATCCCTCGGTGAACACGGCGCCACCCTCCATCATCCAGGTTGGTGTCAGATCGAAGGCCTTCTGATAGACATGCGTGTACTCGTGCATCCCTCGCAGGATCGGATCGGGCACTGGTTCATCCTCGTGATGCCACCCATCAACATTGATGAACACCAGTTCCGCAACCGGTTGATCGGCCTGTATCCATGAGAGATAGGCTTCCGAGTCGCCACGATCGGCAACCTCGATGAATCGCTCCATCATGTATTCGCGGCACTCCTCGGATGAACGTTGCTCGTGAAGCAGACGCCATCGGCAGTAGTCATCGATGAATGCCTCGGAGCGTTCCGGATCGATCTTCTGACCGTCCTCGTTTCCGAGTATCCAGACGTGCACCGGGCCGTAGCTTCCCCAGTACTCCCGGGCCATCTCGACGCCCTGTTCGATCTGGTTCTTCCAGAGGGGGTCGTATCCATCAAGCAGGTGGTAGGTGGGGGCTTCCTCCATGGGGATGAAGGCCGCTTTCTCCATGGGCAGGGAAGGGAGGTTTCCTCCCATCAGATCAATCCAGATGGCGGCCATGATCATCAGCACCATCGGCAGCGTGGTGCCCTGTTGGAATACTCTGAGGAGCAGGACGATATTCATGCTCACAACACTACGAGCATTCGCCCCAGGCTTCAATCAACAGAAGCAGGTCGTTGACGTCCGTGTCGGCATCCCCATCGCAGTCGCCTTGATCATCCGTCCCGTAGGCGGCGAGCATGTCCAGCAGATCGTTCACATCGACCTGGCCGCTGCCATCGAGATCCGCGGGGCATTCGAGGCATGTATCGACAACGCTGTTGTCACCGCCATTTATCCAGTTCCCGCTGATCTGTTCCTGAGTGCCCGAATTGGAGCAGATCAGGTTCGCCTGAAGAGTGGGGGTCATGTCGGCTTCACTTGCGATACCACTTCCCGAGATGGAGGCCAGATTGCCTCTGATCGTGCAGTTCTCTATCACGGGTAGTCCGAAGAATCCGTTGTAGATGCCACCGCCGGAGTCACCAGCGACGTTGTCCTCGATCAGACAATTCCTGAGCGTGAAGTTTCCATTCCAGTGTGGGCAGCAGTCCGAGCCGTCGTTGTAGAGTGCGCCGCCGTTCTGCAAGGCCAGATTGTTCCGGAAGACACACTCGCTGATGATCGGCTGGCTTCGCATATTGGTCATGGCGCCACCGAGTAGGGCCATGTTGCCGATGAATTCGCATCCGGTGAACACGGGATGATCAGGCTGACCGGTTTCCCAGGTGGCATAGCCGCCTCCCCAGCGTGCCCGATTGTCGATGAAGCGACAGTCGTGGAATTGAGGGGCGCCATTGAGGTTGTACACACCGCCGCCAAGCCCGGAATCCGTGCCGGTTCCATTCTCGACGAAATGGCAGTTGGTGAAGATCGGTCTGGCATGGAACACAAGGACGGCGGCGTTGCCATCGGCACCACCTCTGGTGAAGATCAGATTCTCGATTCGAGTGGCGTTGTTGTTCTGGAGACTGAAGCTCATCAGGATGGCCTGGTGCTGTCCATCGATGATGGTGGTCGGGACACCTTCCGAATCGACCGAACCACGAAGTGTGATCTGCTTGTCATCAGTCGTCAGCCCGGTCTCGTTGTAGATGCCGGAGGCGACCTCGATCACGTCGCCAGCGACGGCGGCATCGATACCCTGCTGGATCGTGGGGTGATCGGCGGGAACATGGATGGTCTGGGCATGCAGGTTGAACCCGAGCAATGCCATGACGATCATGATTGAAAACGAGGTCTGCACCGGGCATGGTTCCATGGATATCTGTGGACTGATCCTGATTCAGTATCGTTCGTGTGAGGTGGGAGTCAAGAGATCAACGATGTTTCTCGATTCGCAGAAGGCTTTCGAGGATGGAGGGGTGAGTTCCGGGTATTCATCGGCTAGTCTGGTGGCATGGTCGACGACCTTCCAGACACCATTCCGCCGGATCCGACCGATCCAGACGATCTGCCGACGATTTCCGGAGACCGCCCCCCGGATCATGAGCCGTTGTCCGTCGACACGATGATCGGGGCGACGATCGGTCAATACTCCATCAGGAGCATCATCGGCACCGGTGGCATGGGCACGGTCTACGAGGCGATTCAGAAGTCTCCACGTCGCACGGTCGCGATCAAGATGCTCAAGGACGGCTTCCACTCGCCCAAGGCGGTTCAGCGATTCGAGTTCGAATCCCAGCTGCTGGCGAGACTCCAGCATCCGGGCATCGCCAAGGTGTACGAGTCGGGCATGTACGAGGGCAATTCGGGTAGCGTCCCGTTCTTCGTGATGGAGTACATCGCCAACGCCAGGACGTTGACGGAATACGCGCAGGATCGAAAGCTCTCCACCCGTGAACGACTGGAACTGTTCCGCAAGGTCTGCAGTGCCGTCCATCACGGGCATCAGAAGGGGATCGTTCATCGGGATCTCAAGCCCGGCAACATACTGGTCGATGTCTCGGGTGAGCCCCGGATCATCGACTTCGGCGTGGCTCGAAGCACCGACTCCGATCTCGTCGTGACGACTCTGCAGACGAACGTCGGCACACTCGTCGG
>DEYM01000122.1:4191-6500 GCA_002364555.1 Phycisphaerales bacterium UBA3158
CTGGGGGTCATCTTCTTCGAGCTGCTCTCCGGGCAGCTTCCATACGATCTTCGCAACGCGGCCATCCACGAGATCGCCCGAGTCGTCATGGAGGAGGATCCCACGAGGATCTCCACTCTCGATCGTCGCTTGAGAGGTGACGTCGAGACGATCGCCCTGAAGGCGCTCGCCAAGGACAGGACTCGCAGATACCAGAGTGCGCTGGACCTTGATCACGACATCGATCGGTATCTGTCGGGTGATCCCATCGACGCCCGGCCGGCCAGCATGGTCTATCGACTGGGCAAGTTCTCCAGCAAGTACCGGGCCGTGTCCATTTCGGCTGTGGTGGTGGTGCTCGTGATCATCGCTGGTGGAATCATATCGCTGCTGGGCTGGCAAGAGGCGGAGCGACAGAAGACGCTGGTGATCGCCGAGCGTGACAAGGTGGAAGCTCGCAACGATCTCCTGGATTCATCCGTCGCTGGAATGCTCTCGGATGTGATGAATCAGGTCAGATATCTGGGCAACTCCGCCAATGCCCAGCGTGCGCTGGTCGACATGGCTCGCGACAATCTCGATCAGTTGATCACCGAGGATCGATCCACACCCCAGCGGAGCGCCCAGATGCTCGCCGCCTGGCTGCGTATCGCCAAGACCCACATCAACATGTCCGGTGTTGGATATGGAAGCTTCGCCGAAGCGTCGGTGGCGCTTGCCAATGCCAGGACCATCCTCGATGAGATCGACGAATCCAGCATGGAGGATGCCAAGATACGTCTGGCCATCGAATCGATGCGATTGGATCATCCAAAGCAGCTCGCTGAACTGGCGAGAATGCAGGCGATGGAACTGGAGCCCGGATCCCACCGGACGGTGTTGTTGGAGGAGGCGATCGGACATTACGGAAATCGTCGTCAGGCGGCCGTCGACTATCTCGATTCCGGAGGCGATGAGATCAAGTCGATCGATGTCCAGTATTCATCCTCGATGGGTATGGGCAACGCCTTGAAGGAGCTTGGTCGTCGGCAGGAAGCGGCTGATCAGTACGAGCTGGCCAGTACCCATGCCCGTCGTCTGGAGGCCATCGATCAGAAGCGCAAGGAGCGACGATTGAGAGATCGGGCGATCTGTCTCTACTCGCTTGCCAGTGTCCAGCCCGAGTCCTCCTCGTCGAAGGCTCGTGGCCAGCTTGATGAGGCCGTCGATCTGATTCGTGCCATCATGGCGCTCTCTCCGGACAATGTCAGGCGTGTACGGGATCTGGCGATGATGCTCGCGCTTCGCGCTGAAGTGAGGCTGCTTCGCCTCTCCGATATCGAGGGTGGTATCGGGGATTACGAGGAGAGCATCGAGCATTTCACGACACGCGCCATCGAGAGTCCGATGGAGCCCCTTTCCCAGCAGGACTTCCAGCAGACCATCCAGAACATGATGGCCCATATGGCAACGGTCGCCCGTGATGGGGATGGACATCGAATCAAGGATCTGGCCATCAGCCAGATCCAGTGCATCGCGGAAGCCCAGGCCAGAGGCGGTCGTTCGCAGTGGATCGAGATTCTGGCATCACTCAAGACCCCTTGAGCAGGCCTTCCTGCTCGGCGAGCCCTGAATTTCATCGTTCCTTTCAATTCAGTTGGCTGAATCCGGCCTTATCTGGTGCATACTGAGGAGAGAGACGTTTCCTTGTGTGGAGAGTTGGGAGAGGCATGAAATTCAAATGTTCAGCGTTGCTCACGGGATTGCTCGTGTGTGCCATGGCCGATCTGTTGTTCGCCACGACCTGGATCGTCGACGATGACGGAACCTTCTTCGATTTCAGGGAAGTCCAGGATGCCGTCGATTCGGCATCCAATGGCGATCAGATTCTCGTCATGCCCGGTACCTACATCGAATCCGCCAGGCCGGTCATCGACTTCAGCGGCAAGAAGATACAGATCATCGGGACCATGTCGAACACGATCCTGAAGCAATCGGGAGAGTATCCCGTCGTGGTGGCGATCAGTGGTGAATCGGCCGGCGTTCTGCTTGACGGATTCACGATCACGGGCGGTCAGGATTCGGGAGTCCAGCTCGTCTCCAGCATCAGGATCCAGAACTGCATCATCGAGGGCAACTACGGCACCGAGGCCGGTGGTGTGTATGCCTACGGATTCGGAGCTCCGGAGCTGGAGGATTGCATCATCCAGTTCAACAGCAAGATCGGAAGCGGTTCCGGTGCCGGTGGTGTCTCCATCAAGGGCTGCAACCCGAAGATCAGCAACTGTCTCATCAGCAACAACATCGGTTCAAAGGATGCAGGCGGTGTCTACATCGATGACCAGTGTCAT
>DEYM01000122.1:6829-7137 GCA_002364555.1 Phycisphaerales bacterium UBA3158
GACCAGTGTCATCCCGAACTGGTCAGCTGCACTGTCGAGGACAACGATGGTCATGGAATCATGGTCAGTTCCTCATGCATCGATGTCAACAACTGCAACGTCACCCAGAACGACGGCCATGGGATCTATCTGCAGGAGCTCGAGAGTTCCTCCGGATCCAGTTCCCAGATCGCGAGCAGTCGGATCACGCTCAATGACGAGCGGGGCGTCTTCATCATAAGCAGCGATGTCGAGACCATCATCACCCAGTCCGTCATACAGCTGAACGAAGAGGGCGGTGTGTTCTTCAACAAGTCCAACGCCTCGCT
>DEYM01000005.1 GCA_002364555.1 Phycisphaerales bacterium UBA3158
ATGTCCACATGCGCCTCGCAGGTGGGACTGGCCAACCATGAGGCCATCGCCGCCGCGAAGGCTGGTGTGGAGGGTCTCACACGATCCGTCGCTGCCAGCTACGCCTCCAGACGGATTCGATGCAATGCCGTCGCCCCCGGACTGGTCGAGACGCCCCTGGCCAGCAGGCTCACCAGCAACGAAGGTGCCCGCAAGGCGTCCGAAGCGATGCATCCTCTTGGGCGCATCGGGACTCCCGATGAAGTCGCCCGTCTGATCGCTTTTCTGCTCGATCCGCAGAATGACTGGATGACGGGCCAGATAATCGGAATCGATGGTGGCCTTTCGCGTGTGCGTGCCCGCTGATTCATAACGCCATAGCGGCAAACCAGTACCATGACTGGTCTGGAGCACCACATGTCAAGCGCTATTCCCACCCAACCGACCATGCAACTTCCAAGAGGTGCGAGAATCTCGGTCCTCATATCCGTGATACTCCCTCCAATGGCGCTCATCACGGTGATGTGGCTCGCCTGGGGCAGTGGATTCGGCGTGTTGGATCTCTCGATCTTCGCAGGCATGTATCTCATCTGCGGCCTTGGAATCACCGTCGGTTTCCACAGATACTTCACCCACAAGTCATTCGACTGCCCGAGATGGGTCAAGTACATGCTCGGCATCGCGGGCTCGATGGCCTGCCAGGGCGATCTGTACTGGTGGTGCGCCATTCACCGAAAGCATCATCAGCACAGTGATGAGGATCACGATCCCCACTCACCCCATGTCGGTGATGGTGGGCGCATCAAGCGTTTCATCTACTCACATCTAGGCTGGCTGTTCAGAACTGAACAGCCTGATCAGGATCGGTACATCCCCGATCTGAAATCCGACAAGGACCTGAAGATCATCAGTGATCTCTTCCCCTTCTGGGTGCTGCTCAGTCTGATCATTCCCGCGGTTCTCGGAGGCGTGATCAGCGGCACATGGTTCGGTGCCTTCACCGGATTTCTCTGGGGGGGACTCGTTCGGATTTTCTTCGAACACCATGTCACATGGAGTGTGAACTCGGTCTGCCACATCTGGGGCAGCCAACCCTATGAAAGCCATGATCACAGCCGGAACAACCCGATCGTCGGCGTGCTGGCACTGGGCGAGGGATGGCACAACAACCATCATGCGTTTCCGACCTCTGCTCGCCATGGCCTGGCCTGGTGGCAATTCGACAGTAGCTGGATATTCATCAAGATGATGTCCTGGGTCGGCATGGCGAAAAAGATCAAGCTGCCCACGCCAGAGCGCATAGAACGCGCAACCGCGGTCGGCAAATCGAACTGATCATATTTCCAGACGACACTGGTCGGGTATCCTCGTGGTCATGGCCATGTGGTCCAGGTTCTTGTTGAATTCGTCAGGAGACCTCCGTCATGTTCCTTTCAACGACACTTGCCAAGAAGCGTGCTTTGTGGCGACTTCCATTTCTCGCCCTGACGTTGGCGGGTGGTTGTCACACCCACGAATCTCCACCACTTGATAGCCGGTCCGACAGCTCTGGTGTTGATACCCGGGTCATGGACATGACGCCGCTAACGGGTCCCACGCACCACATGGATACGGCACTCGGGTTCCTTCCCGATGAGTTCGATCCTGCCGATGGAATCACCCTTGCCGAGGGTGAGGTCCTGGCGATGCGATTCAACCCGTATCTGAGAATTGGACGGCTCAAGGCAGACCTCGAGTTGACCACTCGGGAATCCAATGGACCACAGGATGGCTCCAGCCCCCGTGTCTATGGTGACAAGCCCCTTTCTCCGTGGCCGACACCATTTGATTTCGGATCAATCGACAGCCTGACGATTCCCGAATTCAGTCATCCTGATGTCGAGGATGATCAAGCTGGCGTTCTCCTCGAGATGCAACGTCGACAGGTCGTCGATGCCGAGTGGACGATCAGATACCTGGTTCGAAAGCGATGGTCCACCTGGTCCGCGGCCGTGGCCGCACGGGAACTGATGATCGAATTGACAGGGGAACTGCAGAAGATCGGGAATCTCGCCAAAAAACTCCGGAACATGGATGAGCTGAACAGGGTTGAACATCGTTTGCTGAAGATCGAAATGGCGCAGTACGGCGCTCGGACAACGAAGATCGATCTTCGCATCATCGAGGCCAGAGCGGACCTCCTCGAGACAATGGGGCTCCCCCCAGAAGCCGGTGATCTGCTCGTTCCCGGTTTTCCACAAGCGACGATCCCAACCTTCGATGATCTCGCATCGCGACTGATCGAACACAACACCACCCTTGCAGTTGAGCTCGCCGCCTATCGACTTGCCCGATCGAGCGTGGAACATGATCTTGCCCGAGCAACGGTAGAAACGACATTCGAACGACTTTTTCAAATCCTGATGGCCAGGAAGATGACATTTGATCTGACATCGAAACAGCTTGATGACCATCGAGCGATCGTGATCCCGCTCCTCTCCGATCAGCAGAACGAAATCAGACGTATCGCCCAGCTGGGAGAGATTGACGTGTCCATTCTTCTGAAGACGGCGATCCGAAGGATCGACGCCATGCAAGAACTCATCGATCTCGAGGCCCAGAAAACAGACGCGGCCATCTCCATAGAGGAGATCCTCGGGCCTGATTCCGTCGGTTTTACGCCTCCAGTGGATAATGACGACAATCAGGACGATTCCGACACGCTGGAGACTGGCAGTACTGTCGATGGAGCTGGACAATGAAGACCATGACAACAAGATACTCGGGCATGATGTGCTTTCTTCTGCTGCTTCTTTCCGTACTGGGCTGCGAACAATCCGATGTACCGGTCGAGACACAATCGGCCGAGGCAATGGAGGCCCAGCTGCCATCGGACCGAGTCGCCATTCCTCTGGCCGTGCGTTCGAATCTGGGCATCACCTTCGCGACTGTCGAACGCCGACAGATCGAAAACACGCTCAGAGCACCGGGTCGATTCGAATATCTCCCGACTGCCGCCAGGCAGTACCACCTCATGCTCACAGGCAGAGTCGAATTGCTGGTGGAGCAGTTCGAGAACGTGGAGGTCGGAACGCCGCTCTATCGAATCGATTCTCCCCATTGGCGTGAAATCCAGCAGTCGATTGCCGCAGCCGATGCCGAACTGAAATCCGCAACGGCGGAACTGTGGAGCTTCGAACCACTCATGGCCGCTCATGAACGACATGAACACAATCTCGCGCGGAGCATTGGGATCTGGTCGGATCGCGTGAAGAAGCTCGAAGCGCTTCAGGAGGCCGGCGGTGGCCAGATGACCGAATTGATCGCTGCCCAGGCATCTCTCGCCGATTCCAGAGCCGAGCTTTCAGAAGTACATGAAGAGGATGCCAAGCTGAGAGCCAGCCGGATACAGACGGAAAACAAGATCGATGCCGCTCAATCCCAGTTCACTCTGGCCATCGAGAATGCCGCCTCTCTCCTCGACATGGATCCGAAGCAGTTGATGGAGACATCGACCTTGAATCCGAACAGTCTGCCCATATGGCGACGGATCCAGACACTTGAGATCCAGGCGAAGCAGCAAGGCGTCGTCGAATCGATCGACGTCACCAACGGCGCCTGGGTTGAGAGAGGATCCAATGTCATGACAGTCGTTCAACCGGATCGACTTCGATTCCATGCATTCGGTCTGCAAAGCGATCTGGGAATCCTCGAGGATGGACTGCCAGTCACGATCGTGCCCCCCGCTCCGACTGCCACCGGATCGGCGATTCCGATTCACGACACCATGACGGGAACTCTTCAGATCGGCCTGAAGGGCAACGCCAGCGACCGCACCATCGATCTGTACATCGTTCCCGACGAGCTCGCCGCATGGGCACGTCCCGGAGTCACGGCTCAGGCCGAGATCATCACGGAATCGACGGACATGTCGGAGCTGGCGATACCGATGGCTGCCGTTCAACAGGATGGCCTCATACCGGTCATCTTCCGTCGGGACCCCGGGAATCCGAATCAGGCCATACGCATGGAGGCGGATCTTGGAATGGACGATGATCGATGGGTGGCTGTTCTGAGCGGCCTTCGCGACGGAGATGAAGTGGTTCTTGATGGAGGATTCCAGCTGATGCTGGCGATGAGTGGCACGATCCAGAAGGGTGGCCACTTTCATGCGGACGGGACGTATCACGAGGGAGATCACTGAGCCATGTTGAAGGCCCTGATCGGATTCTCGCTCCGATATGCATCGCTGATCGTCGTCGCCGCCATTCTGGTCTCCGGCTACGCCGCATGGCGTCTGCCAAGCATGTCCGTCGACGTCTTCCCGGAACTCAATGCACCCACGGTGGTCATCATGACGGAAGCCGGTGGACTCGCCGCCGATGAAGTCGAGCAGTACGTCACCTTTCCGATCGAAGCCGCCGTCAATGGGATGACCGGTGTGAGACGGGTTCGAAGCGCCAGCGCCATAGGGCTATCGATCATCTGGGTGGATCTGGACTGGGGCGCCGATCTCTACGATGCCAGACAACTCGTTTCCGAACGCATGGCTGGGGTGCGGGACAATCTGCCACCGGACGTGGAACCATTCATCACCCCCATCACCTCGATTGCCGGGGAGATCATGCTGATCTCGGTATCGTCACCCGATCAGCAGGCGTCTCCGATGGACCTGCGATCGTTTGCGGAGTTCGATCTACGAAACAAGATTCTGGCTATTCCAGGTGTGGCCCAGGTCGTCGCAATCGGTGGAGAGCTGCCCGAGTATCAGGTCAACGTCGATCAGGAACAGCTCCGGATCTACGGACTGACCATTTCGGATGTCGTGCAGGCCGCCGGAGGATCGCACAGCACCGACAGTGCGGGCATCCTGCCTTCCGTGGGCAGTTTCGAGATACCGATTCGACAGCAGAGTCGAGTGACCAGCACGGATGACATCGCGGACACGATCATTCGTTTCCAGGACGGTGTCCCTGTCAGGATCGGACAGGTCGCGGACGTTCGACTCGGGCCCGCGATGAAACGGGGTGAGGCCTCGGAAGCCGGTCGACCGGCTGTGATCATCTCGATCCAGAAATCACCCGGCACCAACACGCTTGCCCTGACCAGACAGCTCGATTCGCTGTTCACCCAGCTGAAGCCCACACTACCTGCGGGCATGGAGCTCAATCGGGACGTCTTTCGTCAGTCCCATTTCATCGATCGAGCCGTGAGCAACGTGACCACGGTTCTGATCGAGGCGGTGATCATCGTCGCCATCGTGCTGATGCTGTTCCTGATGAACATTCGGACAACGATCATCACGTTGACAGCGATACCCGTGTCGCTTGCCGTCGGACTGCTCACGATGGATCTCATGGGCATGGGCCTCAACGTGATGGCGCTTGGCGGACTGAGTATCGCCATCGGTGTCCTGGTCGATGATGCCATCATCGATGTCGAGAACGTGTACCGTCGGCTCAGGCAGAATCAACGGTTGAGCGAAGGGACGAGAAGGTCCGCTGTCGATGTGATCTTCGATGCCAGCAACGAGATTCGTCCGGCGATGGTGTTCGCAACGATCATCATCGTCATGGTCTTCGTTCCACTGCTGTTTCTTCAGGGACTGGAGGGCCGCTTCTTCAGACCACTCGCCCTGACCTACATGGTCTCCATCCTCGCTTCCCTGCTGGTCGCCTTGACGTTGACACCGGCGCTTTGCCGGATACTGCTCAGAAACAGCGTGTCCAGTGCACGGAAGACCGAATCGTGGTTGGTCAGATACCTGAAACAGGTGTACAGGCCGACGCTGGAGTGGGCGCTTGGGGTGCGAGGCTGGATACTGGGTGGCGCCGCTCTGGCGACCGCCGCGACGATCGTCCTCGCCAGTACGTTCGGAACCTCCTTTCTCCCCTCGTTCAATGAAGGCACCTTCACCGTGTTCGTGATGTCACCTCCGGGAACCTCGCTTCAGGAGAGTGACCGGATCGGTACCCAGGTGGAAAGACAACTGGCACTCATCGATGGCGTCGAGACCGTGGCACGACGGACTGGTCGGGCGGAGCGAGATGAACATGCGGAACCGGTCAGCAACTCCGAGATAGAGGTGACACTCTCGGATATCGGCGATCAGAAGCGGGTACGCGCCGGTATCGATCGGGTCCTGTCGGCCATTCCCGGAATGACCACCATGATCGGCCAGCCGATCGAGCATCGACTGAGTCATCTTCTTTCCGGAACTCCCGCAGCCATCGCGATCAACATATACGGCGATAATCTGGATGAACTCAGGCGTGTCGCCAAGAAGGTAGAGACGGAACTCAAGGAAGTTCCAGGTGCCAGGGAAGTCAACGCCAACCGCGAGGTATTGATCACGTCGCTTCCCATCCGCTATCGACATTCCGAACTGGCTGCCGCCGGACTGACGCCTGCTGACGCGGCGAAACAGGTCCGAGAGGCGATCTATGGAGAAGTCGTGGATCGGGTCAATCAGGGCGTTCGTCAGTTCGATCTGGTGGTACGACTGGATCCTTCACAACGACAAAGCATCGATCAGGTGAGAAATCTTCTGGTACGTGGTCGTGGAGGATCACTGGTTCGCCTTCGTGACATCGCCGACATCGGTCCGGAGCGATCGAGCAATCTCATCACGAGGGAAAACGCCCAGCGAAAGGCCGTCGTCTCGTTGAATGTGGGCGACGATTCGAATCTCGGGGATCTCGTTGCGATCGTGAAGGAACGAGTGGATCCGATCGTTCATGATGCCGGCTTCACCGTCAGTTACGGCGGTCAGTTCGAGGCCCAGCAGTCCGCGACGCGAACGATCCTGCTCACTGGATTCATAATCGTCGTCATCATGTTCATGCTGCTCCAGATTTCAACAGGGTCGGCCAGAGCCGCCCTGCTGGTCATGCTCAACATGCCTCTGGCCCTGATCGGCGGCATCATCGCGATTCTGCTGACGGAGGGTGGTGGTGCCTGGTCGAACATTCTGGGACTCGTCGGGATCGGTGACGACTATGTCCCTCCTGTGATCTCAATCGCCAGCATGGTCGGATTCATCACACTCTTCGGCATCTCGATCCGAAACGGCATTCTGCTGATCAATCACTACAACCATCTGATCAAGGAGGAAGGGCAATCCATCGGCGATGCGATCCTCCAGGGTTCCATGGAACGACTGATCCCTATTCTGATGACAGCCATCTCGGCGGCACTTGGCCTCCTTCCATTGGCATTGGCTGCAGGCAAACCAGGCAGTGAACTGCTTGCACCTCTGGCCATCGTCACGCTGGGCGGCCTTCTGACGTCCACCATATTGAATCTGATTGTCGTTCCAGCAGGCTATTCACTGGTATTTGGTGCCGAAAAACACGACAACACGGGCTGATGCCCCACCATGATGGGCTGGTTGCCTATTATTTCGACTAACCAAATCTCATCAAGGAAGACCAGTCAATGTTCAAATTGAATTCCATGTTCATGATTACCGCCTGCGTTCTCACAGCCACTCTGTCGGGCTGTGACAAGAAGGAAGATGCCCAGACTCCGGCACCGGTTCCTCAGACGACTGGGATCGCGGCCGACCCGGCTCATGAAGCGGATGTCAGCATGTTTACCCATGAATTCAATGTCGGTGATACGAGACTCTCGATATCGGCCAGTGGTACGGCTGAACCCAATGCCGAGATCCACATGCAGATCAATCTTGTGAGTGGAACCAAGCCGGAAGTGATCCGACTCTGGTTCGGACCAAAGTCCGGCGAAGGCACCATGAAGAGCAAAGCCGGTGGTCATGATGACCATTGGCATGGAAGCATTGTCTGCCCCGGAACGATCACCAGCCAGGACTCGCTGTGGGTAGAGGTCCAGTATTCCGATTCGAACAAGACGGCCACGTCCATAAGACTCAGATGATCCGACTGGTGATGGCCATTTGATCCATCCAGACTGTTGCAAGGAGAAGACAGAAGATGCTCATAGAACACCAGATTCTCGGGAATGACATGCAGGCGGTGGAAGTCACCATGCAGCCGGGCCAGGAACTCGTCGCAGAGGCCTCCACGCTGCTGGTAATGGATGATGGGATCGAATTCGAGGCCCATATCGGCGATGGGACCAAATCAAGTCGTGGCGTGATGTCAGCATTGGGACGCTCCATCACTGGAGTCGGCGTGTTCCTGACGCACTTTCACAACGCGGGATCTCAACCGGCGAAAGTCTCGTTCACAGCCAATAGTCCGGGTCGAATTGTTCCTATTCATCTGCCGGATTGGGGTGGATCGATCAATGTCGAACACAATGGGTTTCTCTGTGCGAGCAAGGGGACAAGCCTGAACGCCAAGCGGGCGAAACGAATCAAGGCTGGTGTCTTTGGCGGGTCCGGCTTCTTTCTGCAGAAGATCGAAGGAGACGGGACCGTATTCCTGCACTGCTGCGGTTCGATCATCGAACGTGAATTGAATGATGACGTGCTCCGCTGCGAACCCGGCGCCGTAGTCGCATTCGACCCCTCGATCGACTTCTCCATCGAGAGGGCCGGCAACCTGAAGACGATGATCTTCGGTGGCGAAGGGGTGTTTCTGGCCACACTTCGTGGCTCGGGCAAGGTCATTCTGCAGAGCCTTCCATGGGGACGAGTAGTCAGCCATATCCTTGCCCAGGGAGGCAAATGATCGTCTTGACGGTCAAGTCCAGGGGATATCCATCATCGGATACTGTGGCTAATCGTTTGCCACAAGCCCGTGAGACTGCTCCACGAACTTGTCCCCGTCCCAGATTCGATCTTCTGTGACCATATTCGACCTGGATGCTTTCAGGATGTTCTTCATGGCCGCCTGCCGTCTCACAAGCTCCGCATGCGTCGTGAAGTACTGCAGACTGTGACCACGGAATTCCTCGATGGTCTCGAAGCCATGGCGATCCATGAACCTCGACAGTTCCTCGCACATGGTCTCTATGAGGCCGTAACCGTGGATCATCACACCCGTGCAGACCTGGACCGTGCTGGCCCCCAGCAGCAGATACTGCGCAGCATCCTCACCGGATTCCACCCCACCGATGGCAGACAGGCTGGCGTTGGGAAATGAACCGATGGGTGTTCCGGGATCGAACCGGGCAATCGACATCGACTGTGATCGCTCGAACGGACGTGTCTTGGAATTGGGCGCCAGCAAGACATCGAGATTGGATGGAATCGACCCGCCGGAGTTTCCACCGTACATCATGGTTGCCAGTTCCATCACCATCCGAAGAGCGATTGGTCGGGTCGCCTTTCCGGAATACCCTCCTGAAATGGTGTACCCCTCCACATCCGGCTGCGGCCTGAGTGTGTCAAGATCGACACCCATCACGCTGAGAATCGTGTTGATCGCGGATACCCCATCACAGCCCGCCTCCAGTGCAGCTCGCGCAGGTTCCTCGATGTGGGTGATGTTGGGCGTCATCTTCGCCCAGACCGGTATGACCGACACCTCCGCGACCCATTCGCAGACTTGCGTGACAAGTGAGGCGTCCTGCCCCATGGCACTCCCCATTTTTCTCTCTGGCAGTCCGTGCGGACATGAGAAGTTCAGCTCGAATGCATCGACTCCGACCTCCTGGCATCGCTCGACGATCTCGTGCCAGGCGTCCTTTCGAAACTCCTCCATGATGGAGGCGATCAGGACACTCTCTGGCCAGGCATCCTTGATTCTCTTGAATTCGTCGAGCCATGTCTCGAATGGTCTGTCCGAGATGAGCTCGATGTTCTCCCAACCGATCACTTCACGTGACTCACTGGCTCGCATTCGGGCATAGCGTGGCGCGACATTCCTGATCTTGTCCGCTTCCAGTGAGATCGTCTTGGCGATGACGCCTCCCCAACCCTCCTTGAATGCCTTGCTGATGACATTGGCATTGGTGCCGGGAGGGCCGGATCCCACAACAAAGGGATTGGCGAGATGCAAACCATCAATTTCAATACTCAGATCGGCCATGCCATCGAGTCTCCATGAGGCATTCGGAAAGAGGGGAATCGCGAAAGTATATCCATATGGATCCATATCAAGGCATTTATCAATTCCAATCATTGGGAAGGAATCGATCGCATCGCTAGAATCGATTCCACATCCCTCCTAGAGGCAGATAAGGACGAGGCGAATTCGAATGCAGACAAGATTCATACTTGTGTCGATGGCACTGATTCTCTGCTGGAGCTTCCTATCGCATGAATCCCTGCTGGCCGAGGACGTCAGCTCCGTCGCCAGTGACAACAAGGCTGCCGATGTGGAAGCTCCCGGGGAAGCCCCTGCTCCCAAGAAGGAGTCGGATGAGGACCATCCCTGGACGATCGTGGAGAAGACTCCGCCATTCGAGAATTCAAGACAGTCGGTCAAGCCTGAAAAACTGGACAGCCCTCGAAGTCTCATGTGGAGTCTGGGCCGAACGCTGAACACCTATCGAGACATCCTCGACAAGGAAGGACGCACATACGACTCGGAACCGAGACTTCAATGGATCCAGAGCCGTATTGCCCAGTGCTTCGACCTGTCCGATGTCGGACCCGAGTTCCAGAACGGCATAGCCACGGACTCGGCGGTGTACCTCCGGGAGGTGATGCGCCGCATCCCGATGGCAGCCTGGGAGACCATCCCGGACAGGGTCGATATCAACAACATGTCCGAGGAGGAGCGGATAACGAGATACCGATTCGATTCCGTTCCGATCGAACTGATGATGTTCACGGAGGGTGAACGTGCCGGCGAATGGATCCTCACGATCGAGACACGTGACACCGCACGAGCGGCCTTCGAACATGTCCAGCACATCACACCGATCGCAGGTGTCGGCGAACTCTATCAAAGACACTTCTTCACACCAGGCTGGCTGATCCCCGCATCCTGGATCAACAACCTGCCCAGATGGATGGGCCATTCCATCTTCGAGGAGGCACTCTGGCAATGGGCCATCACGCTCATCGCGCTCATGCTGCTGTCCTCGATCGTCATCGGCACGCTCCTTCTTCTCAGAAACCGCTGTAGTCGTCCATTGACACTTATGGGAAGAGTCCTTTATCTGTGCTACCTGATCATGACCGGCGTCCTGGCAGCGGCCTTCATAGAGTTTCTCGAGCTCCATGTGTTCCTGTCCGGTTCCGTCCTGCAGTTCTTCACGTTCTTCTGCTCGGGTGTCATGCTGGTCTCCTTCGTGCTCGGCCTGCTGACGCTGGGTGTGCTCATCGCTGAAATCATCATTTCCTCACCAAGGATCAATCCACGAAGTCTTGATGCCGCATTGATCCGAGTGGCAGCGAGGACCATCTCGATTCTCCTGGCGGCCATCGTTCTCTTCCAGATTCTCAGTCAGCTGGGCCTGAGCCCAACCACTCTTCTGGCCGGGGCGGGTGTCACCGGTCTGGCGATCGCCTTGGCGGCCCAGGACACCTTGAAGAACTTCTTCGCCAGCATCATCCTCCTGATGGAACGCCCGTTCCGGGAAGGTGAAAGAATTCGCATCGGCGATGACACGGGCACGGTCGAGACAATCGGCCTGCGATCCACCTGCATCCGGACAAGAGCCGGCAATCTCGTATCGCTTCCAAACGAGACCGTTGCCCATGGTCGAATCGAGAACATCAGCAGAAGACCCCACATCCGGAATGAATTCACCATTGGACTGGTGTATTCCACGACGACCACGCAGATCGAGAAGGCCGTCGAGATCATCACGAACATCCTGGAGGAGAAGACCAAGGCACCCGGCAACTTCAAGCCGTTCGTCTTCTTCACGCGCTTCGATGACTCGTCGCTGGCGATCGAATGCACGTACTGGCAGTCGACGACCAACTTCTTCAAGAGCCAGCAGACCGCCCAGGCGGTGAATCTCGCGATACTCGATCAGTTCAAGGAGGCGGGAATCGAATTCGCCTATCCGACTCTGACCGTCATGACGAATCGGGACACTGACTCCGAATCAACCCCGTCCGATCACTGAAGCCAGGCCCTGGGGACACTGCTGACCTGCGATTCCAGTTCATCTCGTATTGCCGAGATCGTGGCTGGTGTGGTTCCACAGCAACCGCCGACGATGTTGGCTCCGCATTCGATCCAGCTCATGGCGTAGTCCGCGTAGATACACGGCTCGATCGCATCGGTGCTGATCCATCCACCATGTTCATCGACATGACCGACATTTCCGTACGCCATGATCGGCATCGAGTCCGGCAGACAGGAACGAAGGTGATGTATCTGATTCTTCATGCTCGTGGCGGAAACACAGTTGATCCCTATGAAACTCGCCTCGAGAAGATCGGGAATCAACTGGGATATCGATGTTCCATCCTGAAGGGATCCGATCTCACGATCGCCATCCAGACAGAAACAGATCCCCCATCGTCCTGGGGCATGTTCCTTCGCGGCGCTTGCTGCAGCCAATGATTCATGTGCCGTGCACATGGTTTCCAGAAGTACGCCATCCACACCCGAATCGACCAGATCCGCGATGAGCCGGGCATGCTCCTCATGACAGACATCGGGTTCAGGAGAAAGCGACGGGCTGTAGCAGTCCTCGAGCGGTGCGACACTTCCAAGCAGCAACGCGGAGGAATCGAATTCATCGACGGCCTCCCTCGCAATGGAAACGGCCGCCTGCGTCAGTCTCGTGGACTCCGCCCCGAGGCCCGCCTTGGCCAGGGATCGTTGATGCGTTCGAAAGGTGTTCGTGATGATCACACCCGCACCGGACTCGAGATACGATCTATGGACCTGCTTGAGACTGTCAGGAGCCTCATCCATCGCCCTGGCTGACCACAGCGGCATGCTGACATCTACACCGAGACGATCGAGTTCGGTCCCAGTCGCTCCGTCAAGCACCAGTATCTCGTCGGGTGAGAACATCATGGATCAGATTGCAGTTCCGGAGGAATCAAAGGGATTGACCTCTGACACCTTCGATGCTCTCGACCTCCAGATCGAATGGACCCGACTTCTTGTCGTAGATGTAGAACTCGATTCCACGAATGTTCCGCGGGCTGATTCTTCCGGGGATTCGCTCACCGAAGAAATGATGTTCCATTTCGGAAATGGGAGCCGTCACCGTCATCCACTCGCCCTTACGTGTCTCGAATCGCGTCCAGTAGCTGTCGCCACCCATGCCGGACTGGCTCCGGACACCCAGAATCCATGTTCTACCATCACCCTTGACTCGAATCCTGACGGCGTCATAGCCGGAGAGAACTCCACCGGGAAGTCCGGCCCGAATCGATGAGAATCCACCATTGTTCCGGAGAGATGTCTCACCGGTGAATGACAGGTTGCCGCCTTGCTGACGGACGAATCCCGTCGATAGTCCGCCCATGACACCATCCACAACCACTCCCCATCGATTGACCTCTCGAGGATCCGAGAAGTCGAAGAGCGATTTCGTGTCGGAGGTGGCCGACGGACCCATGGGCATGTTGCTTCCGAGGGAATCGATGATGCGGCGATAGCCCCATGCTCGCTCACCGGGATCATTGATGGAGGCTGTCTCCTTGAGCGTGCCGAGAAGATTGCGACGCTGCTGATCCTCGATTCCCCATCCATCGGATGAGACGACGGCTTCAAGAGCCGTGGCGTACACGGCTGCGCACCCCTCCGGCGAACCATCATTGAAGAGTGGTACGCCCCGCTCGACTGCTCGGTCGAGGAACGCCTTCAGTGGCGAGATCGGAGCAGGTGGAAGCAGAACACGATCGATGATGTGTACGACGCCGTTTGATGCGTCGATGTCAGCCGATTCCACCACGGAATCACCGACAAGCAGCCGATCACGGGCGACTTCGAGGGTTAGGGTCGTGCCGGCGAGCGTCTCTATCGAATCACGACCCACCAGATCTGCCGCATCGAATTCTCCTGCAACCACATGATGCGCGAGAATACGACGAAGCGTTTCATGACCGGGCTCCTGGAGCAATGTCGTCAGGGTGTTCTGATCGATTCGGGCGAATGCTTCATCACTTGGAGCGAATACGGTGAAAGGACCTTCTCCAGCGAGCGTCTCAAGAAGATCAGCCGTCTGCACGGCAGTGACCAGCGTGTCGAGTCTGCCGGATTGAACGGCCAGTTCAGGGATGGAGGGCTGCGCGAGAGTGGCGGCGGAAAGTACGAAAGACAGGGCAATGGGGGAAATCATGAGACCTCTATCGAATAAGGGGGACAGGTAATCCGGATACTGGGACCGGTCACGGATAGTAGCCTTCTGAAACGTGGATTTGCTCGTTAAATGACGTCGAAAATCCCAGCAATTCAGTCGAGGGCAATGAAGGCTCCATGACAGGCCTCAAATCAGCATTCGCATGGTTGCACCGGCCTTTCAAGCCCATCCTCACTGGGTATCATCCTGTCCATGAATACATTCAGACCATCTGAATACCGCTCGGTGAATGCATGGAAATCCGGATTGGCCCTGATGGTGCTGTGCATTCTCACGGCGGTCTTTTCGCCTGGATGCCAGACCTCCAAACCCGGGGCCAGAAATACCCTCGAGCCGATGAGTGAATCCGAGATTCTTGAAAATCATCCATTACTGGTGAAGCGGCATGAATTGTATGAACGCACGGGACTGTTCATCGGCATACTCAATGACATGATCATCCGTCTGATGATGGATCCTGAACTAACCATCTCCGAGAAGAACGTTCTTCTGAAGATCAGAAGTGAAGCCGCTCGGGGGATCGTGTCCGCCGCATCACAACCCGATGTCATCTACTCGCAGCTTGAAGTACTCTTCTTTTCCAGACTCTTTCTCGAGGTGACCACCCGTGAAGCCAGGCGGTATCTTCCCGAGAAGACCGCCGACAGTCTCATCGATTCGATCAACGTGATGGAGAAACTCTTCTGGGAATCATCCAATCAGAATCTCGAGGTCTGGCGGAATAGGGTCGACGAAAACGTCAAGCAGTTCCTGACGGAGTATCCCAAGCTCCAGTCGATCGGCTACGTCAACAGCAGCCTGTATACGATCGGTAATCGTCAGCAGCGCAACAGGATCTACAGTCTCTTCGGAATCAATTCCCAGCTGGCCAGCACCACCAAGAGCATCTATCAGCTCAATGAAGCTGCCGAGCAGCTCATCTTCCTCTCGCAGATCATTCCCCAGATTTCGATATGGGAATTCGAATACACCATGCAGCGGCTCCTTGAAAGCATGGACATGGGGGTTCTGAACGAGATTGCCGATCTGCCGAAGCAGCTTGATATCAACATCAGGCAACTGAGTACATCACTTGAGGAGCAAAGAGGCGAGCTTTCCGAATCGCTGATATCGGCCACTTCGCAGATACAAATGGCCGTCAAGCAACTCGACGACAATCTCGACGACTCGATCAAGACACTCAATGCAGGTCTGTCCAGCCATGTCGACGGCATCATGACCAACACAGGGGCCATCGGCAGTGGTCTCATGCAATCCCAGGGAGCCCTCAAGGGGCTGGCTGCCGAGATCAAGAGCCTGAGCGACTCCATCAATGAGCTGCCGAATCACATTGTCGAGACGCTTGGAAATCTACCTGATGACGTGAAGGAGACGGCCAATCATTTTCGATGGTCCGTGTATCTCGATATCGGCCTGCTTCTGACAGCCATCGTGGTCTCATCAACGCTATCCGCACTGCTGGTTGGCAAATTCACGAGGAAGTGATCAACCCCTCCCCCCGGGGAACCCGTGCGACTGGAAATCAGCTACATTCCACCTCAGATACACGCTCCATCATGAATGAACGAAGGGCCTCCCGATGAACCCCGAACAAGCTGAAAAAGCACGCAAGATCAGGACATTCGTCTGCTCCATCGCGGTGATCTGCGCCCTGCTCACGATTCTCTGCATTGCCTCAGCTCTGGCCATACGACTTCTTGAGATGGGTCAGCCGGGAGAAAGCAACGCATTCCCGTTCAACTTGTTCCATTTCGAGCCCTCCGATGCCAAGCTGAAGCATGATTCCGCCGTCAGAATGGAGCTCTGGGTACTCGCCATCCTCGCCACTCTGCTCGCGCTTGCCTCGACGATCTTCGCCATCGCCGCCATACGAACGCATTCGAAGAGCATCGGAATCATCCTTATCTGCCTGGGAATCGCGACGACCGCCGTCGGCTTCCTGCTCGCATGGCCCCTGGGCATCCTGACCTCGATCATTCCAATCATGGCGATCATCGCCATGCTGATGAGACATGCTCCAACGGAGTAGTTCATGTTCAGTCCGTTCATTTCCAACATGGCCTTGTCAACAGGCGCAACAGTGGCCATTGTCGTGGTCATATGTGTTCTTGTCGTGATCATCTGGGGATTCATGGTCTACAACGGCCTGGTTCGAAAACGGCAATCATGCAAGGAGTCCTGGGCTGACATCGATACGGAACTCAAGAGAAGGCATGACCTTGTTCCGAATCTCGTCAGCACCGTCAAGGGGTATGCCGCCCACGAGTCGGAAACCCTCGAGGAGATAACAAAGCTCCGGGAGCATGCCATGGCGGCCAGGGAGGAATCACCTTCCAAACGATCCGCCGTGGAGGAACGACTGGGGACGTCGCTGGGGCATCTCATCGTCCGTGCCGAAGCCTATCCAGACCTCAAGGCCTCGAGCAATTTCCTTGATCTTCAGAATGAACTGTCGGAAACAGAGACGAGAATCGCCCGAAGCAGGCGTTTCTACAACAGTAATGTCAGAAGCTTCCACAACGGGTGCCAGGTGATACCAGCCAGCATCATCGCTGG
>DEYM01000064.1:0-4099 GCA_002364555.1 Phycisphaerales bacterium UBA3158
GGACTCATCGCAAGCGATGCACCGAGCCAGATGTGACAGCCCCAGGTCATTCGCTTGAGCAATGGATACAGGCAGAGCCAGGAGATGACCGGTACGCCGAGAATCAACGGCCACCAGTTTCCCAGAAGCAGCAGGAACAGAAGACAGGTCGTCATGAACAGGCCTGCTGAAATGATCAGGCCAGACAAAACGGTCCTGGAATCAGTTGTGCCAGATGGCAAGGCTCGTCCGGCCGTCCTTGGATTTCGTCCATCGATGTCCTGGTCCAGCCAGCGGTTGGCAAGCATGGCGGCCGTTCGGGCGAAGACCATTGCGGCGATGACCAGAAGAATCGAAATGATCAGATGTCTGGTGCTGATGGATGCGAGAGGAGGGGACGGCCAGGCTGCCATGAAGAGACCCAGAAGGGCAAATGGCAGCGCAAAGACACTGTGACTGAGCTTGATGTCGCGAGCAAGCGTGATCGATCTGTCAAGAAGGCCTGTCTGGATGTCGACTGGTGTGGTGTTCACAGGTGCATCCTAAGGCACGACGGGAGACGAGAGGGTACGCTGCTCATCCAATGGCAAAGGCAGCAAAAACGGCAATAACCCCGACGCGCGCTGAAAACTACCCCGAGTGGTACCAGCAGGTCGTCCGCGCAGCGGATCTGGCAGAGAATTCCCCTGTGCGTGGGTGCATGGTCATCAAGCCCTGGGGCTGCGCGCTCTGGGAGAACATGCAGAGAATCCTTGATGACATGTTCAAGGCCACCGGGCACAAGAACGCCTATTTCCCGCTCCTGATCCCGAAGCGATTCCTCGAGAAGGAAGCGGAGCATGTGGAGGGGTTCGCCAAGGAGTGCGCGGTCGTCACGCACCATCGCCTGGAAGAAGGGCCCGATGGCGGTCTGGTTCCCGCTGGCGAACTGGAGGAGCCCCTGGTCATCAGGCCCACGTCGGAGATGATCATCGGTGACGCCTTCTCCAGATGGATCGAGTCGTATCGTGATCTTCCCCTGCTCATCAACCAATGGGCGAATGTGGTCCGATGGGAAATGCGAACACGTCTCTTCCTCAGGACTTCCGAGTTCCTCTGGCAGGAAGGTCATACGGCCCATGCCACGGAGCAGGAAGCTCGCGAGCACACGATTCGAATGCTCAATGTCTATGCGACGTTTGCCCGTGACACGATGGCCATGCCCGTGATCACCGGTGAGAAGACCGCTGCTGAAAGATTCCCCGGTGCCGTCGAGACCTTCTGCATCGAAGGAATGATGCAGGATCGAAAGGCGCTCCAGGCGGGGACATCGCATTTTCTCGGCCAGAACTTCTCGAAAGCGCAGGACATCGAGTTCCTGGACGAGAATGGCGAACGTCTGAATGCCTGGACGACATCATGGGGTGTTTCCACCAGATTGATCGGCGGACTGATCATGACACATGCCGATGATGACGGACTCGTCCTGCCACCGAGGCTGGCACCTGTCCATGTCGTGATCATGCCGATCACGTTCAAGGCGGATGATCCCGAGAAGATCATGAACTACTGCCACAAGATCGCGGATGATCTTCGTGTGCAGGCCTTCCATGGTCGACACATCGAGGTCGAGATCGATGACAGGGATATTCGTGGCGGCGAGAAGAACTGGTCATGGGTCAAGAAGGGTGTGCCGATTCGCATAGAAGTCGGTCCACGCGACATGGCCGACGACGCCGTGTTCATGGCGCGTCGAGATCGACCGGCGAAGGACAAGAAGGGTGTTGCCCGAACGGAGTTCGTATCCAGCATCACGTCCACGCTCGAGGACATACAGCAGACCTTGCTGAGGCGTGCCACTGAATTCCGAGATGAACACACCCATCAAATCGATACCGAGCAGGACTTCCGGGACTTCTTCACAGCACCGGCTGGTGAACCCACTCCCATCCATGCCGGATTCGCCATGACCCATTTCAGCGGGGACAGCGATGTCGAGGAGAAGATCAAGAACGATCTTGGTGTCACCGTCCGATGCATTCCCACCGAACTCGGGGAGCCGGGAACCTGCCCGTTCACGGGCAAGCCCAGTGCGGGACGAGTCGTCTGGGCCAAGTCCTACTAGTTTTTTTCCGTTTCAGAGCTCGATTCCAGCCTTCGGAATCAGCAATAGATGCCGGTTGAGGGGGTATGGAGCTCCTCAGGCCGTCCCGTCAGGTCGCTTTATTGGTCTTTAGCTTCGTTCAAGGGATCGTGGGGGCTCCTCCGATAGGGATCTCTCATCGTCATGAACACCGGGTGGGAAATCGGTGTGAATGATTAGGCAAGGGCCGTTGAGGAGGTACTCTGACATCATGGAAATTGGTGGGCCATACCCGTTCCGGGCGGTCGCTGCGTATCAACCGATGCGTGGCGCATCACGCTCCGAGACCTCCGCTCCGGCGGCTGGTCCGGTATCGGTGCCGGCTGCACCAGCCACTCGGACGGCCTCTTCCGCTTCGATCAGTGGATTGGTTGCCGCCAGGGTTCCAGGTGGAATGGATTTCAACTCCTCCACCATGACACCGGTTCGAACCTCGAGTGCGTATCAGATGTACTCGCGTCCAACGGATCGTCTCGAGGCGGCCACCGGGGTTGAACGGGGTCGTGTCATCGATCTGAAGGCCTGATCTCAACCAGACTGAAGTGTGACGGCCAGTAGTTCGAGCTGGACTGCCCGAGTCATTCGGCATGCCTCTCTCGCGGCAGGCAGGAGTATCGTCTGGCCCCTGTTCAACATCGTCGTGTCATCGCCATGTTCGAGCTGCGCTTCGCCGTTCAGGATCATGAACGCCACAGGAGCGTTGCTGTCCTCGAATTCGAGTGAACTGCCGGGCTTGATTCGAATGTGCTCTATCCTGAAATGTTCGACATCAACAAGGCATGTACTGATCAGGCCATTTGAATCGACCGCCGCCGGTCGGGGCTTGCACACGGACCGACCGGAGAAGTCGATGCACTGGAGCGCCTGTTCGACATGAAGCTCGCGACTCGTACGTCCCCAGTCCCACACCCTGAAGGTGGTGTCGCTGGGGGTCTGGACCTCGGCAACGAGTACTCCGGCACCAAGTGCATGACAGGTTCCGCTCGGAAGGTAGTGACACTCTCCGGGTACGGCGGGTATCGCCACCAGCTTCTCGACGACCGTTCCATCGGCGATCGACTTGGCGAACGAGATCCTGTCGACACCAGGTTGCAGACCGGCATAGATGACGCTTCCGGGTTCCGCGTCGAGGATATGCCACGCCTCCGACTTGAGATGGGCCTCGGGATGCTTCTGCACATAGGCGGCATCGGGATGGACCTGTACGGAAAGATTGTCGTTGGCATCCAGATACTTCAGCAGAAGAGGGAATCCACCCTCCGGAGACAGCGGCACTCGACCAAGTAGAGCAGCGGCATCGTGTTCGATCACATCCTGGAGTGTGTTTCCATCGAACGGCCCACCCAGGATTGATGACCGTCCATCGGGTATCGAGTCGGGCAGATCGGAAAGCTCCCATGACTCACCAATGGACTCGTTCTGCGGTAGTTGTTTTCCAAAGTGTTCAAGCTTTCGCCCGCCCCATACCTTGGACTTCATGATCGGATTGAATCGAAGAGGTGGCAGTTGCATGATGATCGTCTTGATGAGGTGGTTTGGAGAAAACTGGTTTGAATGACTGAATCAAATGCTAGGATACGATGAAACAGATCTGGAGCTTAAGATGAGCAGAATCGCCCTCATACTGTGGATCCATGCGACATGTCTCTGTGGCGCTTCGCTGGCGGGTGACGTGATCGCGATGCCGCTGCCGGTCGGCCAGGCTCATCAGAGCGTCGCTGTCGTCGCCAGCCGGATGATCAAGGCGGTATCCGCACCGCCCGCTGCCAGGACGTCCATGTTCAACGAGGGACTCGATTCGCTCGATCGATACGCCTCGAGGGGCGGCCAGGTCAGGAATCACTACGACTCGACTGGATACGTTCCCCGCTCCCGATTCATGAGGGGTTTTTCGGCTCCCTACTACTCCAGCTATCGCGGCCCCAGAGGTTGGGGATGGTATGGAAGTCCGATCATCGTCAACAACTACTGCCCAACCTTCAATGGTGGCAGTGTTGG
>DEYM01000064.1:4500-37663 GCA_002364555.1 Phycisphaerales bacterium UBA3158
GCATCCGTTTCAGAGCTGCATGCCCGTGATCTTGACTTCAAAGACAACCTTGTCGCCGACCACGCCCTGGGCGTCGCATGAGAATCTTCTGCGTTGGAACTTGTGTTCCTTCGAGAGGAGCAGCAGCTTGTCACCGGGGACGACCTGTCCTCGAAAGACGGCCTTGTCGCATCGAGTGAATCCCAGAAAGGCTGGTTCCTTGGTCCTGAACTGATAGAGGATGCTCGACAGCTGGGCAGCGGCCTCGATCATCAGGACGGCAGGAAGAAGTGGGCGGCCCGGAATATGACCCGGCACCCAGAATTCATCGTCATGAACCATCTTCACACCGACAGCCTTCGACGCATCCTCATTCATGTAGATCACATGATCGAGATGCCGCA
This sequence comes from Phycisphaerales bacterium UBA3158, assembly GCA_002364555.1. Taxonomy (GTDB): domain Bacteria; phylum Planctomycetota; class Phycisphaerae; order Phycisphaerales; family SM1A02; genus UBA1668. The sequence continues at coordinate 4,884 of DEYM01000064.1, forward strand.
TATCCCCTCTTTGAGGATTATGTTCAGCTACCTGATCGGGTGTCAGGAAGAAGCCGTCCATGTCGATGTTCGAAATATCAAATAGTAGATCTGCCATGATGTCCCGGTAGTCTCATCAGAACAGCTGGATGTTCAAGAGACAATCAGCTGGACGAATTCACTTCATGTCGACACGACCCTGAAAGAATTCCTTGAACAAGGAGATCTCAGGTATCAGGCTTGATGAAGGCACGATCAGCTTACTTGGCTTTCACAAAGCAAGCTGATCGTGTTTCAGTGTGACTACGGAGCCTTTTTCCCGTCAGGGAGTGGGCTTGTCACGAACGTCCAGAACTTCCTTGCGGACTTCCTGAGCAATACTCTTGATGTCCTGCATGGCCTTTCGGACGCGTGTGCCAGCGGCTTTGTTACCGCCACGGCACTTATCTACGTCGTCCTGGATTTCATCAAGAACTCTTTTCAGCTTTTCATAAGAATCCATCTGTACCTCTCCGGCCTCTGCCGGCATCGGGATCTTGGCCCTGTCCCCGAAGTGGGGTGGCGATGCCACTCTAGGGCTCTTGCCATTCCTTATCGGTCAGCAGGGCTAATTCCTGCGATATCGGTGCAAAAAACAGGACTTCAAGATTCAAATTTCTACGATGCAAGAGGCCTTTATGGGGTCAAAAAAGGGGTGCAAGTGCTCTGGTTGCGACGTAAACCGTGTTCATGGATAGACTTCCAAATTTTAAGAGTGCAAGGCTGAAAAAAGGCGTTTCAGACGTGCAGATCCGCTTCTTCCAGCTGTTCACTGGCATATCTAGCCTCTACGGAGCGGGTGACATCCGCATTGAATGCATCAACCTGAGAGATACTCCGTCCGATATATCGCCCTGGTTCGAGAATCTCCTCCAGATCCACTCCATCCAGAAGGGGCTCGTCCCTGAGGCGATCGATGAGATCGTTTGATGCGCCCTCGGACTTGACCCTTTGGGCCGCCAGCTGAGCATGTTGTCGAATGGCCTCATGGACTTCCTGACGATCACGCCCAAGTCGAACGGCCTCCATGAGCAGCTCCTCGCTGGCCATGAATGGCAGTTCCGCATCGAGATTTCGCCTGATGGTCTCTGGATAGACCATCAGACCACTCAGGACGTCCCTCATGATGTCCAGACAGCCGTCCAATGCCAGAAATGCCTCAGGCAGAACGAGCCTTCGATTGGCGGAGTCATCCAGTGTCCTCTCGAACCATTGCGTTGAGGCGGTCTGCAGTGGGCTGCTTGCGAGGGTCATCACGAACCGCGACATGCCGCAGGCTCGCTCGCATCGCATTGGATTTCGTTTGTAGGGCATTGCCGAGGAGCCGATCTGACTGGTTCCAAACGGCTCCTCGATCTCCTTGCGATTCGCCAGGAGGCGGATGTCCGTAGCGGTCTTGTGCACCGCCGCGGCGATGACGGCCATCGATCCGGTGATCTGGGCGTCAACGATCCGAGGATAGGTCTGACCTGTCACCGGCAGCCGCTGCTGTGTTGGCCAGTCCATCTTGGCGGTCACGAGCTCATCGAGCGCATCCACCTTCGATTCGTCGCCATCAAACAGGGCCAGGAAAGAGGCTTGGGTTCCGGTGGCTCCACGTACACCTCTGAATCTCAGTGCGTTGATGCGGAATTCCAGATCTTCCAGTCCGAGCCAGAAATCCTGTGCCCATGTCACGGCTCGTTTGCCGACGGTCACGGGTTGGGCTGGCTGATAGTGGGTGAAGCCAAGTGTCGGCAGTTGCTTCCACTCGTCCGCGAATCGGCCAAGTGCAACGATCAGAGCAGCTGTCTTGGCTGCGATGAGTCCCATCGCTTCCCGCAGAATCAGGAGCTCCGCATTGCAGTTGACGAATTGACTGGTCGCGCCCAGATGAATGATGCCTCTTGCCTCGGGTGCCAGATCCCCGAGCGTGTGCACATGAGCCATGACATCATGACGAAGCCGTTTTTCGTGAGCGGCTGCGACCTCGAAGTCGATGTTGTCGAGATTGTCTCTGATGCCCTTCAGCTGCTCTTCAGAGATATCCAGGCCCAGTTGCTTCTGTGACTCTGCCAAAGCCAGCCAGAGTCTTCTCCAGATACCGAACCGATGGGCATCGGACCAGAGCCCCTGCATGGCATCGGAGGCATATCGCGTTTCAAGTGGCGAACGGTAGCGGTTGAAATCGTCAGACACGCTGGGTCTAGCTCCTCGTTACCAGTCACACCAATCCCTACATGGATCGGATGATTGCTCGTTCGCACATGGTACCGCCTCCATCGGAGTACTCCTTCGGGATGGGTCGGCAGGCTACGATGTCATCGTGGCTGCACAGATATCCACATCCTCACTTTCCATTCAGGCTCTGTCGCCTCGCGGCAAGGGGTTGATTCGGCGGTCCTTCGCCTTTCTCGGACATCTGGCCATCTGGGTGGGCTGCTATGTCGGAGGCTGTGTTCTCCTCACATCGTTGCTCCTTCATGGGCGGGTTCCGTGGGGGTCCCTCGCCATAGCCGTTCCCGTCGCCATCGGGACCTATCTGGTCGATCGTGTCCGCCTGAGTCCGGGAAACGTCGACCCGTCGGATCAGATGGCACATGAAGCGAGGGCCGACCTTCTCATGCGAATGGGGGGGATGATTCGCCTTCTGGCATTCGGACTGATCGGATTGGCCGCCGTCATGGCCGCGGATCGGTCTCCGCTGGTTCTCATCGCCGTGGTGGGTGCGCCAATCGGGGTCATTCTCTACAGCCATCGAGGCTTTTCCCGCAGGCCCAAGGACCAGGTCCTGTTCAAGAATGCCTGCGTCTCGATCAGCATTGTCGCTCTGGTCATGTTGCTCGAGTATCCCGGCGCATCCATGGGTTCGTTGATCGCGGTCGCTGGATTCCTGCTTCTCCATGTCTTCGCCGATGCGATGCTGTGCGATATCGATGATTCGGCAGCCGACCGTCGATACGGCACCATCACCATTCCCAATCTCATCGGTTCCGCTCGCGCCTGGTTGCTGGCGTTCGTCTTGAACGCGATGGCCTTCCTGTGGATGGCCTGGGCAGCGGCTCAGGGTCTGTGCCCATGGATGCCTTCTCTCGTGATCGCTGCCTGTCTGTTCGCCGCAACCTTGATGGTGCATGCGATGCGAGCCAATCGAACAAAGGACCTGATCGACCTCAAGCTGCCGCTTGCCGTCGTGGTGGCCTGGTCACTGGTTCTTTGGATTGGACTTTGAACGGCCGATCTTCGCTTCGGTGCCCTTCATGATCCGTCCCAGATTTCCCCGATGCTTCCAGACGACCAGCACGGCCAGCAGAATGGACACCACGATGGGAGCGGAGGCCTGTTCCATCTCGAGGCCGAATGGTTTGCCATCAGGCAGTTGACTCATCGCATAGACCTGGATGATGACTCCAAATGGCAGCAGGCAGGCGGCAAACACACTGGCCAGCGAGATCATTCTGGTGCAGAGTACGATCACTATCCAGCCCACAAACGCCATGAGTGCCGCGAAGGTCATGAGTGGCCACATGGCCATGAGCGAGCCAAATGCAGTGGCGACGCCCTTGCCGCCACCTCCACGAAGAAACATCGAATACATGTGTCCCAGCAGGCAGGCCATGGCGATCGTCATCCAGAGCCACCATTCAGTCGTGGTCTCCTCCAGCGGCTTCTCGTAGATTCCAGCAAGCGCACCAAAGACGATGACCGGTACGGCGCCCTTGGCCATGTCCAGAAAGAAGCACAGAAGCCCCCATTTGCGTCCGAGTACTCTTCCCACATTCGTGGCGCCGATGTTCTTGGATCCTTGCGTGCGAATATCCACACCCTGGCTGCGGCCGATCAACACGCCGAAAGGGATGGATCCCAGCAGATATCCGCCTGCGAAGCAGGCAATCCAGGCAGCGATCATGAGTCGACTTCCTTTGTCATGTATTTGGGTCGTGCGGCCAGCGATGCGGCGTAGACGAGCATCAGGAGTCCGACCTGGGTTCCGACCATCTGGTAACTGTCGAAGATCGAGCCCACGGCCCATGACACCAGGACAAAGCCTGCTCCGCAGTAGACGGGTTCTCCGATGCGGCGAACAAGTCGTATGAAGCTCAGGATCATCGGTACGAGAATCAATGCAAGGCCGATGATGCCCGTGCTGGCCAGGACCTGTAGATACATCGAATGCGGATTCAGATGCTGTATTTGTATCTTGACTCCAGCGACTTCCTTCTCGGGCTCGTTCAGCCACCACGCCTCGTCCAGATAGGCGGAGATGCCACCGGCCCCGCTGCCGATGATCGGGTGCTGCTCGAACACGCTTCGAGCGGCTTCCCAGGCGAGCAGTCGATAGCCCACGGACGATCGATACCACTCGCTGCTTGTCATCGAAGCGTTCTCACCAGGGGCATCCTGATATTCAGACAGCGCCGTATCGACTCGATGGAGCACGGGATCGGTGAAACGCCCCGAGAGTGCGAACACGTCAAGCATGATGATCCCCACCAGTGCCAGTGCACCGAGCCCACTGAATATCCCGATGCATTTTCGTGAGGGTGGCCAGAGGAGGATGACGCCCAGCGTGAGCAGTGTTCCACTGATGGACAACGCGATCCATGGACCACGGCTCCCGGTGAGCACCAATCCGATGATCGTGATGAGGACCCCTGCCGCAGCGGCAGCGCTTCGCTTGCCGTTCCAGTGATAGATGCCGGACAGGAACCAGACCGTGGCGGCCGAGAGAAGGCTTCCAGCCAGAATCGGATGCATGCCCGCATCGGCTCTTCCGTGGATATCCAGTCCAAGCCCGTAGATGCTGACGAGTTGGCCCAGTTGGTAGAGAACGATGGTGAGGCAGCCGGCCAGAAAGGCGCCGATGATAATGCGATAGTGAATCATCACCGGCCAGAGGAGGCTTGGTATCAATACCATCCGCCAGGCTCTGATCTCCTCGGCGCCGAATTCAATCAAGGGTGTCCAGCTGAGGCTGATCGTCAACCAGATCGGCCAGGCGACGATCCACCACGTCAGCGGGTCACGCCAGATGGGCCCATAGCAGCGAAAGATCTTGGGCAGTCTCAGGAGCGTGAAGATCAGGAGTCCGACCAGAATGAAGTCCTTGGCTGGTGGAACCATATCCAGTGGAAGCACGAACGCATAGGCCATGGCCAGCGCGAGATGGATCGGATGTCCGAATGGATCGGCTGCTCTGGCGGCGGCCACGGCTTCCCGCATGGTGCGAGGTTTCGACGCGGCATTCGAATTCGACTGGATGGTGATGAGCAGGCTCCCGGATGGTCATTATACGCTCCTGGATACCGCGGCATCCGTTCATGCCGATGTCATGGGTATGGTGTAGCGGATGTCCGAGCGAATGAAGCCCAATATCCAGATTCTCAAGCAGGAACGTGGGCGATCCGTCTGGATTCATCGCGTCGACAGGGAAACGGTCGAGACCGTCAAGTCATGGAAGCTCACGCCCTGGTTCGCCTTCAAGTTCCTGATCGGAATCGCACAGCCATGGAGGCATGTCAGGGGAGCGGGTCGAATCAGGCGATGTTCCCTGGAAACGCCTCGAGTCAAGTCCCTTCGAGTCGGATGGCTCGCTCCGTGGCCTGTCATCAAGCTTCGGATGCCATTCATTGAAGGGACCACCGCACTTGAATGGATGCAATCCGATTCAGCAGCCCGTCGTGAGACGGCCAGTGGTCTGGGGACCCATGCGACGACGCTGGCCCGTTCTGGTTTTCGCCATCGCGACTTCAAGTTGAGCAATGTGGTGATCGAGTCCGGGACGCATCGCATCTGGCTGATCGATCCCGTCGGAGTCGTCCGGGATCCGGACCTCGTCCGATCGCTGGCGTGCATGCTTGAAAGATTGAATGTGGAGATACACCATGGGCTCGCGGGTCAGATCGAGGATCTGAAATCATTGAGAGTGCTCACTCTGCTGGCGGCGCTGCGACCGCTGAATCCGAATCAGCGAAGAGCAGTTCTTCAGCAGCTGAAGTGACATCCTCCATGGTGATCCGATCGATCCGACACACCTGAGTGCACTTGTCCGCGGTCATGACATCAGGAAGAAACGGTTCGGCCAGAAGCCGATGCTCTCTGATGTCCGGCAGAATGGTCCAGCGATGATCGGTCGGACCAAAGAGGCTCACGATGGGTGTACCGACAGCGGCGGCGATATGTCTTGGGCCCGTGTCGTTGGTGATGACCAGTGCCGCCGCCTGAAGAATCGCCTTCAAGGTGCCAAGTCCTGATCCGGCCGAGGCAAGATCGATGATCGGGCAACGAGCATCCTCGATGATGTCCCGCACAAGCGAGGACTCCGCGGGTGATCCGGTCAGGGCGATTCGCAAGCCATGTTCGTGGTTGAGATGCTCCGCGACTCTGGCAAAGCGATCCGAAGGCCATCTCTTGTCGGTGCGATTGGCGCCGGGCACCATCACGACGAAATCCCCATCCTCTAGCGGCATGATCGCCTCCGCCGCCAACCGTTCCTCTTCGGTCACGTTCAGGTGGGGGGTTCGACTGCCGTTGAATGTCTCATCAAGGCAGCCTTCTGCCAGTTGGATGTAGTCATCGAGGGTTGTGCGAATCCCTGCTTCCGGGGAAATGGGACTGATCGGGCGAGTCAGGAGGAACCCTCTGCCCTGTCTTCGAAAGCCGCTGCGTTCACGACTGCGGCTCAGGAAGGCGAGCAGTGCCGATCGCATGCTGTTTGGAAGAATCAGCGTGTGGTCAGGCTGGAGTCGCGACAGCGACCGGCCGGCCTTGAGCAACCGCGCGACTCCCCGGGGATCGACTTCGAGACAATCGTCGATGGCCTCGAGGCCAGCCAGAAGAGGTGACATCCCCGGTCGTGTGACGGCGGTGATGCGGGCATCCTTCATGCGATCACGCATCCATCCGAGTGAAGGCGTCGCCATGACGATGTCGCCGACCCAGGAAGGCATCAGGACCATCAGATGGTGTGGCTGTTGATCCTTCATGAGGCGACCGCTTCAGCGAGTATGTATCGAGCGGCATCCATCAGAGTCGGACGACAGGTCTCGGCGCAGGTTTCAACCGGATCGGATGCGAGTCGGACACTTCGACAGCCCGCTGCCGCGCCTGCCTGCACGTCACGTTCCTGATCTCCGACCATCCATGAATTGTCGAGATCGATGTCGTGATCGGCAGCAGCCTTGATCAGCATTCCCGGTTCGGGTTTTCGAGTGGGGTGGTTCCCCCTGTAGGCGTCAACGACGGCTTCCGGATGCCATGGGCTGTAGTACCAGTCGAGAACAACACCCTCTCGTCCGGTGGCATCTCTTATCGAGCGATCCACGGACTGGTGCACCGCCTTCACATCATCCTCGGTGAACAATCCGCGAGCGACTCCGCTCTGATTGGTGATGACGATCAACGTGTAGCCGGCATCGGCCAGCTGGATCATGGCCTCCGCGGCACCTTCCATGAGATGGACTGCATCCGGATCACCCAGATGCCCATCATTGTGAATGATGGTGTTGTCCCGATCTAGGAAGATGGTGCGTCTCATGCGAGGACTCCGGACACTCAGCGTGTCATGGCCGTGGGCCGTATGACGACATCGTTGATGGATACGTGGGGAGGGGATTCGATGATCCATGCGACCGTTTCAGCGATGTCCTCCGGAAGCAGGGGTTCCTCGACGGACTCCGTGAAGGCCTTGGCGGCTTCACGAGTCGGCTCGTGCTCGATCGAGTCGAGGAGTTCGGTCTGCACGATCCCCGGTTGGACAGTCGAGACACGGAGATGACCGCCCTGCTTGGCGCATCTCTTGGCGAGATCGACTCTGAGACAGTCCGCGAAATGATTCACTGCTGCCTTGGTTGCGCAGTAAACCGATGCCTCCGGGAACGTCTGTCGACCGGCGACGGACGATATGAGGACGATGTCGCCACGTTTCTCCTGCAGCATCGCGGGAAGCACGGTGTGAACGCAGTTCACGAGTCCGCAGAGATTGGTGTCGATGGTCCGATGCCATCTCTCCAGTTCGGTGTCCTCGAGGGGTTCGATCGGGATGATGCCCGCATTGGCCACCAGAATGCCCAGATGTCCCATGCGACCGGCCACATCGACGGCGGCGGCGACATCGTCGACCCGCGTGACGTCTCCGACCGACACCGACGCCTGGCCACCCATGCTGGTGATCTCCCGAGCGAGGCTATCCAGTCTCTCCTGCCGACGGCCCATGAGAACCACGGGGGTTCCCGAGCGGCTGAGGCGTCTGGCGGTGGCCTGGCCTATGCCCGAACTGGCTCCCGTGATCAGGGCGATATGGCTCTGGCTCGTATTGGTTCCTGATGCGTTCAAGGTGATTCCGCCTTCCTTCGCTTTCCGGCGGGTATCGTACCCGGATGGCACAGCCCAAGACGAAGAACGAATCAAGCGAACCAGTAGTAGATCCATCGGCTCTCGAGCAGGCGCGACGCGACAAGCTGAAGCGTTGGCGGGAGGAATACGATCTGCAGCCCTACGGCCAACGAGTCGATGGCTTGGAATCCCTGACGGTGGCTCGAGCCCGCTTCGACGAGGAGGCCGAGTCCCTCTGGACGTCTCGTCAGGAGGAGAGTGGTCCCGATGATTCCCCTGAAGACCCAAGACAGAGAGCTCGTGTCGCCGGACGGTGCATACAGCATCGCGCGATGGGGAAGCTCGTCTTTCTCGTTCTTCGCGACGATACCGGTGATCTCCAGGTGAGTCTCTCCAAGCAGTCGCTCGATGCCGGGGAGTTCAAGCTCGCCTCCAAGCTGGATTATGGCGACATCGTCGTGGCCGAGGGGCCCGTGGGCAAGACCAAGCGAGGCGAGATCTGCATCTGGGCGGATTCATTCCAGTTGCACAGCAAGTCACTGGCGCCTCCTCCGGAGAAGTATCACGGACTGACCGACATCGAGACCCGCTACCGTCAGCGCTATGTCGACATGTACATGAATCCGGAGGTCATGCAGGTATTCCGGCTTCGCTCCGAGATCCTCCATCAGATCCGAAACTTCATGAATGACCGCGGTTTTCTCGAAGTCGAGACACCGATGATGCAGTCTCTCCCGGGAGGCGCCGCTGCCAGGCCATTCTCCACGCATCACAATGCGCTGGACATCGACCTCTTCATGCGAATCGCCCCGGAGCTGTATCTGAAGAGGCTGCTCGTGGGCGGCATGCCTCGTGTCTACGAGATCAATCGAAACTTCAGGAACGAGGGAATCGATCGCCAGCACAACCCCGAGTTCACCATGATGGAGATGTACCAGGCGTTCAGCGACATCGACGGGATGTTCGAGCTCCAGGAGTCACTGTTCAAGGTGTTGGCGCAATGCGCGACGAATGGCCAGGGGCATGTGATCAAGTGGGATGATCTCGAGATCGATTACGGAAAGCCATTCGATCGAGTTCGATACGGGGATCTCTTCAAGCAGGGGACCGGCCTCGACATGACCGATCGTGATGGTGTCAGAGCGGCTGCGATCGAGGCCGGCGTCGAGAATGCCGGGTCCATCGATCACTGGCTGCTCGTGAACATGCTCTTCGAGGAGAAGGGCGAGTCGGCGATAGATCCTTCGCGGCCAACCTTCGTCACCCACTTTCCATCCGCCATCTCGCCTCTTTCGCGTCCTGATCCGGAGGAACCCGATCTGGCTCTGCGGGGAGAATTGTTTATCGCCGGCATGGAGTTGAGCAACTCCTACACAGAGCTGAACGATCCGGATGTCCAGCTTGCCAAGTTCACGGAGCAGCTGGCCGGTGAGGATGACGAGTCCTCGACGTTCAAATCGCTCGATGAGGATTTCATCAACGCCCTGCGTGTCGGCATGCCACCCGCGGGCGGCATGGGTCTGGGGATCGATCGGCTTGTGATGTTGATGACCGGATGCACGAGCATTCGGGACGTCATCCTCTTCCCACTACTGAAGCCTGAAGGAGGCGACTCGGATGAAAATGCTTGAAGCAAACCGCGCATCATGGACGTTGGCGATCCTGTTCATCGTCGCCTCTTGTCATGGCCTGTCCTCGTTCGCCGCCGGTCAGTCGTCGGATGGGGATCACTGGTATCAGATCAACCTGGCTGGATCCCATGTCGGATGGCAGCACAGTTCCGAAAGTCTCGAGGGGGACGAACGCGTGTCCACGACGGACATGGCCATGAGTCTCCGGCGAGGTGAGATGGTGATCGACGTCTCGGTCGAGTCCGAATGGAAGGAACTGCTCTCCGGCACGCCGGTATCCGTGAAGATGGTCCAGGACATGAGTGCCATGAAGACCATCACGAGATGGTCCTTCCTGCCCGACATGATCAAGAGTCTGGAGACCAGTGGTGGGCCGCCTGTCACCAGGGAACTGCCGCTTCCCGAGAAAGCATGGTTGACCCCCTACCAGGGACAACAGTACTTCCTGCGAAAATTGAGTGAGGGCGAGAAGGAGATCAGCTTCGAGACCATGAGTCCCGAGATCGGGCCCAGAGTCATCACGATCACATTCACGCATGTCGGCGATGACGTGATGGACGTCATGGATCAGTCCATGGATGTCAGTATCTGGAACATGGTGAACGACGCCATGCCACAGATGGTCACCAAGCAGTGGATCGACGGCGAGGGTCTCATGGTCGCTTCCGAGATCGACATCGGCATCGGCAAGATGATGATGACCCTGGTCGACAAGGCGACGGCCTTGAAGGAGACGGATTCGGCTCCCGAGGTCTTCAACTCGCTGCTCATCGAGCCCGATCGATCCATCCGGAATCCATGGAAGGCTCGGAGGGTGATCATGAAGGTACGAACCAAGAATGGTTCGCCGGTGGAGCTTCCCTCGGTGGGCTGTCAGACGATTGCCGGTACCGGGGACGGGAGCGCGACCGTGATGGTCGATGTCCAGATGCCGCAGCCGGTTCTGCCGGATGAGCAGGCCAATCCGGAATTTCTCGGACAATCAGCCATGATCAATCCTGAGGATGAGGTGATCATCAAGCTTCATGAGCAGTCAACGGCATCGCTTCCCGAAGAGGCCACCACTCTTGATCGGGCCGATGCCATGCGGGAATTCGTCTTCGAGTTCATCGAGGAGAAGAATCTGTCGACTGCATTCGCGAGTGCCTCGGAAGTGGCTCGCACTCGCATGGGCGATTGCAGCGAGCACGGTGTTCTGCTCGCGGCTCTGCTGCGTGCGGATGGCATTCCCTCGAGAGTGGTCCATGGTCTCGTGTATGTACCGGGATTCGGCAAGAAAAAGCAGGGAGCCTTCGGCTGGCACATGTGGACCCAGGCCCAGATCGATGGCAACTGGGTCGATGTCGATGCGACATTGCCAGTCCGGTTCAGTGGCGGTCACATCACGACCGGAACCTCCTCGCTTTCGAGGGGGGCGGGCAGTGCCGACATGGCCAACATGATTCCCTCGATAAACAATTTCGAGATCGATGTCCTGCGAGTCGATTCTGAATGACTCTGGATGGTCAATCGCCTCCGGGTCTTGCGCCCTCACGTCCGGTTGATGCGCACAAGGGGACCTTCGGAACGGTGATGGTCATCGGCGGTTGCGACGACCCCGATTCCTGCATGGTCGGAGGGCCCGCCTTCTCGGCACATGGGGCGTTGCGGTCCGGAGCCGGTCGGGTGGTGATGGCGACCCCTCGGGGGATTCTGGGCCATTGTCTGGAAGTGGCGCCGTCTGCCACGGGCATGCCGATCGATTCGATTCCATTCGATGATCATGATCAGCTGCGTGAACGGCTGAACGAGTTCCAGGCGATCGTGCTCGGTCCGGGTCTGGGATCGGGATCGGAGGCGGAACACTCAGTGCGGTCGGTACTGGCCTGTGGAACCGCCACTCCCGTCGTACTCGATGCCGACGGCCTCAACATCGCGTCTCGTTTTCCGGAGTGGATCGTCAGGGCTGGTTGTCCACTCGTGCTGACGCCGCATCCCGGTGAATACGAGCGACTTGCCGCGGCAATGGGACTGCCCGCCTCTCCGAGATCGGAAGTCGGGCGGCTTGAGGCCGCCAGCGACCTGGGCAGAGGACTTGGAGTGGTTGCCGTGTTGAAAGGCATGGGAACGGTCGTTGCCTTCGAAGACTCTGCCTGGGTTTGTACTCGAGGCACGCCGGCACTCGCCACGGCGGGCACGGGCGACGTGCTTTCGGGAATGATTGCAGGACTTGTGGCTCAGGAAGGCGCCGAGGCTCCTTCCGTACTCTGGAAAACGGCTTGTCTTGCTGTCTGGATCCATGCCGTCTCGGCCGAGAGATGGTCCCTTGGAAACGGTGAATCAGGCCTGATGGCGGTGGAGCTGGCTGGAGAAGTTCCGGCAGTCATGAAATCGCTGCCACGGTCGTAGGACCGCGTTGGTATCCTCGGTCGCATGTCTGGAAACCACGTCATGCACAATCCAACCGTTCGTGAGCTCAAGCAGGGGGTCTATCTGCGTGAAGGCGTGTATTCCTTCATCAACCCGCAGCTGGGAACCAATCGAAACGGTGGGCAGTATCTCAAATGTCTCCTTCGCGATTCGACCGGTCATGTGTCCGGGCGAAAGTGGAAGCTGGATCGATTCGACATCGATGAGTGTTCACGAACCGGATTCGTTCGCATCGAGGGTGAGGTCGTCGAATTCAATGGTCTGCTGCAGGTCAACATCCATGAGATCGAGCCTGCTCAGGTGACCGAATCCGAACTGATGCAGTTGATGCCCCATACGCGATTCGACATCGACAGCATGTATCAGGAGGTCTTCGAGATGCTCGAGTCACTCGAGCATCCGGCCATGCGATCGCTCGGCCGCCGGTACACGTCGGATGATGAACTGATGAAGGCTTTTCGACGCAGTCCCGCTGCCATGGTGATGCATCATGCATGGATCGGCGGTCTGCTGGAGCATACGTGGACGTTGATGCGTTCAGCGGATTCATTGTTGAAGGTCTACATGGGCCACGATGGCCGGCCACGATTGAATCGTGATCTCGTTCTCATGGGCTTGTTCCTCCACGACCTGGCCAAGACGACCGAACTGTCCTGGCACAGGGGTTTCGACTACACAACGGATGGGAATCTGGTTGGCCATATCGCCAGAGCCTCGATCTGGCTGGAGGACTGTGCCCGGGATCTGGATCCGCCGCTTCCAGTCGACGCTCTGGCCGTTCTCCACAACATTCTTCTAAGCCATCATGGCGAGCCCGAACATGGCGCTTTGAGGCCTCCCATGACGCCTGAGGCGATTCTCGTCTCGCAGCTGGACAATCTCGATGCCAAATTGACGATGTCACTGTGTTCGGTGGATCCTGATGGTGAAGGTAGGCCCAGCAGCGGCGGAGCCTTTACCGATCGAGCGGCTGCGACCGGCTCGAGGCTTTACCGGCACGACTCTCTTGCTGATTAATTGATTCTTGAATCATGGATGTCGGGTACAATTCTCGACCCCACATGACAAATCAAGATCAAATACTCGTCGGCATCCCCGTGTTCAATGAATCCAAGTTCGTTGACGATGTCCTTCAGGAAGTCTTGACCTACGCACCTCATGTTCTGGTGATTGATGACGGGTCTACGGACGATACGCCGGCGAGGCTCGCCAATCATCCTGTGAAGATTGTCCGGCATGCCGTGAATCGAGGCTATGGAAGGTCCACCCGTGACATGCTGCACTGGGCTGCCCAGGATGGCTTCGAGTGGCTGATCACCATGGATTGCGATCTCCAGCATGAGCCGGCGTTGATCCCCGACTTTCGAGAGCGGCTCTCGAAGGGGGATGTCGATTTCATATCCGGAAGCCGCTACGCCTCTCCATCCGACACGGATCACATGCCTCCTCCAGATCGTCGCGAGGTCAATCAGATCGTCACGAGAGAGCTCAACGAGCGACTCGGGTTGAATCTCACGGACGGTTTCTGCGGTTTCAAGGCCTACAGGGTGTCGTCCTGCTGCGACATGAAGCTGGATGTGGATGGCTACGATTTCCCCATGCAGTTCTGGGTGCAGGCCGTGGCGGCCAATCTCAAGATCGACGAGCTGCCGGTGAGCCTCATCTACAACGATCCGAATCGTTCATTCGGAGGACCTCTGGATGATCAGCAGCGACGTCTTCGTCACTATCGATCGACCTTGCACGAGGAGATCATTCGGTGCTCCTCGCGATTGCCCGACTCTGCCATGGTCGATCTTGATCTGAAGGAATACGAGTCGGAAACGCCAGGGGCCTCCCATGGATGAGGCGTCCGCGTCCTGCCAGCCGAGAATCAGAATCGTTCCACCATCCAAGACGGCAGGTCCCTCCCTCTGCCCTCGTGAGATGGTTCGCGACACGAGGCGTGCCCTGCGTCTTCCCGATTCCGGAAAGATCGTGGCCGCTGGCCACGCCCCTCAGAACTGGCATCCGGGCATCCTGTCCAAGTTCATCGCGATGCGAACGCTCTCCCAGGAGATGAACGCCGCCTCCGTCATTCTCAACATAGACACGGTCGCAGGTGACCCGGGGCTCATCGATGTCCCCTTCATAGATCTTGACGGGCTCCCCTGCAGCAGTTCGATCAGACTCTTCGATTCGCTGCCTGATCGCTCACTGGGCATGCAGCCAGCATGTGAACCGGCGGATCTCTCCTGGTTGGATGGGATGCCCGATCTTGATGGTGAGCCCTTGCAGAGATTCAGTTCGGCGGTTCGGGAAGCCGGTGGAGACCTTTCCCTTGCCAATCAGATCACACGGGCCCTGATCGACATCACTCGCAGCTGGATCGGGCGACCCAATGTCCTCAATGCATCACGGCTCCTGAAGACCCCCTGTGGCGAATGGCTGTTGGAGAAGATGCAGCGTGATGCCAGCCGGTGTTCCGAAGCGTACAACGCGGCCGTCAGCGTCGATCCAGATGCGGGTATTCGGCCCCTGGACATCCACAAGGGCGAGCTGCCGCTCTGGGACATCCGAGGAGATCAGCGACGAACAGCCCGCCGTCAGGATCTTGACGAGTCCAATGTTCTTCCCAAGGCGCTTCTCACCACGGCCATCATGCGTCTGGCGGGATGTGATCTGTTCATTCATGGAACCGGCGGCGCGCGTTACGACGCACTCATGGAAGGGTGGCTTCGGCAATGGCTCGACGTCGAAGTCGCGCCGTTCATGATGGTCACGGCGGATGTGCAGCTTCCGTTGCCTGATGCGGAGGGTATCGCCCGGCTTGGGCAGGGGCTCGTATCCCATGACAGGCGTGCTTTTCATGATCCGGAATCACTATCGGTTCCACTGGATTCGCCCGGCCCACAGAAGCGAGCGGCGCTCGAATCAATCCGGTCGGCACCTCGTGGAAGTGAAGAGCGTCGGGCGGCTTTCACAAGCATGCATGAGACGCTCGCCACGCTGCGTCCTGAGAATCCGCCGCCGGCCAGAGCCATTGCGGATCGGATCAGGGATGCCAGGCGGACGTCCTCGCGGCGTGATTGGCATGTCGTCTTCTATGCGGGTGAGGTTCTGGACATGCTCGCGGATCAGATCGATGCGGCGGTCGTCGACCAGACTCGCTGAGCCTGCTTCAATCAACGTGTCTTGAGTCCGGCGCCGTTCCAGATCAGTTGCAGCTGTTCCGGACTCGTGGTCTCGATCAGCATGCCATCCGCATTTCGCTGATTGACAAGGCCGCCAAGGTCGTAGATTCCATTGGTGGGCAGCCCCGAGTCGTCAAGCCATGTCTGAAGTCTCCACTGCGTCTTGTCGTGGGGATTCGACGACCATTCATCACGCCGGGTGCCAAGAGTGGGGACCTTCTGTCTGTGATCGATGCAGGCATAGCTCATGGCGATCTGTCCATCTCGAGGAAGCAGGTATCCCAGTATCCAGGTCATTGGCCTTGGCATCCATGGCTCGGGGGCTTCCCATTCGTAGGATTCCCGCATGTTGATTTCATCGTCCTGCTTGATGACGACCACTCTTGACCGTGGTTGGCCAAGTGTCGTTCGTGGTCGAAAGCCGAACTCCTTCTCGATTCGAGTCGCGGCCCCTTGCCTTCGAGTGACTCGAGCAGTCCAGGATTCATGCGAAAGATCGAAGGCCATCCAGTAGAGACCGAGCATGTCCAGATAGATGTTTCGGCTCTTGTCGGCGACGATTCTCGAGTGGACCTTGACCAGAAGTCCCTCTTCCTGCTCAGCGGGGGAGTAGTCGTCCTCTGCTCGATTGTTGTGGATGGAGCCCATCGGTCGGGTCTCTATCGTGAAGATCGAGTAGGCGACCTCCTCATCGGGCTGCCCGTCCTTGCCTGGTCTGAAGGCACGGCGGATGGTCTGATGCCCATCCAATGCTCGAAGTTGCTCTTCCGTGAGTTCATCCAGAAAAGTCTGGGTTGCCTGAGCCTCGGTCATGGCTATTTCGGATGCCACTTGTGGGCCTCGTACGAGAATAGTGCTAAGTGCCTTCTCCAAAGCATCTTGTGACTCGTTAAAAACGGCTGGGACAGTGACTGCGGTAGCAATGATGTAGTGTAATTTGCCAGCAATTCGGCCCTGAGGCACCACCAGCCAGCCAAATATCACCTGGGAATCATCCGGGAGTGTCTCCTTGACCCACGTGATATGGCCTGATGTTTCCTGTGTGGAGAAGGTGCCATCCTTGAGAATCTCGAGATTCGGAATTTCCTTTTCCTGTCCCTGTGTGAGGATCAGCCTCTTAATAAGAATTTCGGCAGTCGGATCATCGCTCTGAAGCGATTCCAGACGGAGGCTCCAGCGGGGCTTTGGCTCCCCGTCTCTGACAAGAAAAAAGGCGTTGGGCTGTGATTGTCTCGAGACCACCACGGCACCTTGTGGCAGCCTCAGGCTCAGTCCGACCTCATTGCTCAAAAACAGGTCTCCGAGGATGCTTTCGGACTGTTTATCGGCATTTGATGTGCTGAAGGCCTGTGATGGGATGATCTGAGGGCCACCCAAGGCTCTATCAGTCGAATGAAGCATCATGGCTGTGAGGCAAATTATGAGACTGTGAATAGGGGTCGACATGTCCAGACTGTACTCTGCGAGCGGATTTCCTGACGGTCTCAAGGCTGTTTGGAAAGGGGGTTCCAGGCCTTCAAACAGTCGTGTTGAAGTCGATCCCAAACACGTTTCAGATGCTCAAAGACCTTGACAAGGACGGCTTGGATCCTATGATCGTCGTTTCGCCTATGGCCACGTGGTCGTGGGCGTTGTCTTGAGTGGATCAACCGGAACGGGTTGACGGACTCTTTGAACGAGTTCGGTTCTGTTAGTGGGATAAGTCAGTCGATGTCAGCGGTGAAGATCAGAATCCGAATGGAAGCATACGACCACCAGGCACTGGATGTTTCGGCGAAAGAGATCGTCGAACACGCCAAGAGAACTGGTGCTCGTGTAGCTGGTCCGATTCCGCTACCCACTAGACGTGAGGTGTACACGGTCAACCGTTCCACCTTCGTCAACAAGAAGTCTCGAGAGCAATTCGAGATTCGTACGCACAAGCGAATAATCAATATCGAGGACCCCAACGCTCGAACCGTCGAGGCGCTCAACCGACTGGTTGTTCCCGCCGGCGTCTTCGTGAAGATCAAGGCGTAGTCCTCGGATTTGAAAACGGAAACACGAACGAGCCATGGCAGGCAGGTTCGATTCGTGAAGATAAGGCCTGCCAGATGATGTAATGACGCAAGGGTCCGGGACATGGCTTCGGCACTGCTTGGAAAAAAGATCGGTATGACCCGCTACTTCACGGAAGAAGGGATGAATATCCCCGTCACTGTGATTCAGGCTGGACCGTGCGTGGTCACTCAGGTCAAGACTGAGGAGACCGATGGCTATTCGGCCATTCAAATCGGCTTCGAGGATGTCTCTCCTCGTCGCAGCACGATGCCCGTGATCGGTCATGACAATCGTGCTGGCACCGCTCCGAAGCGTCATCATCGTGAGCTTCGAACCGACGACATCGATGTCGAGCTCGGTGATGTCCTGACTGTCGAGTGCTTCGAAGACACTCCATTCGTGGACATCTGCAGCCGAAGCAAGGGCAAGGGATTCCAGGGCGGCATGAAGCGTCACAACTTCGCCGGTCTTGAAGCATCGCATGGTGTCAAGCGGGCTCACCGTCGTGTGGGCTCCATTGGTGGCCACTCGGCCAACCTGGGTACCGGCCCCAAGCTCAAGAAGGGCAAGCGAATGCCCGGACACATGGGTGACGAGAACATGACGGCACGAAGCATGCCGATCGTCGCGATCGATACGGAAAAGAATCTGATACTTGTGAAGGGATCGGTGCCAGGCCCGAACAACGCATGCGTGTTCGTACGGCCCGCCGTTCGATTGAATCGTAAGAAGACAACTGCAGCTGGAAAGAAGAAGTAATTCACTGCATCGGTGGCAGCCGCCGCCGGTGGTCCTCAAGGCCAGCATCGCGTGTTGCGATGCAATGGAACCGGAAGACGAAGACAAGAACTGACGACGCCGAGTCGTAGCCTTACCCGGGCTTGTAGAACGAGATCACTTGGAGTGATCAATCAGTCACCGGGAAGGCAAGGCGAAATGGGGCAGCTTTGCTGCCAAGGTGTGAATGAAGATGATTGAACTACCCGTAACAGACAAGACGGGAAAGAAAGTCGATGCTATCCAGATCGACGAAGCCAGCCTCGGGAACGAGGTCCGTCCGTCCCTGCTGAAGCAGGCCTATGTGATGTTCCATGCGAACCGTCGCATCGGTGCGGCTCGAACGAAGAGTCGCGGAATGGTCAAAGGCTCCACCCGCAAGCTCTATAGGCAAAAGGGAACTGGTAACGCCCGTGTAGGCAACGCGAGAACCGTTGTCCGCAAGGGTGGTGGTGTTGCCTTTGCCAAGGATGCGAATACAGGCAAGTGGCGTCAGAAGATGCCTCGCCGTATGCGTCAGCTGGCCAACCGCAACGCGCTTCTTGCCAAGCTTGTCGACAGCGAAGTGAAGTGTCTCGATACGCTCGAGATGTCAGAGCCGCGGACGCGTGATCTCAAGGGGACGCTCGAGGCGATCGGTATCGACCGAACATGCCTCATCGCCGTTTCGCATGAGAACAGGAATGCGGCCTTGTCGGCTCGGAACCTCGAAAATGTCGACACCATCCGCATTGATCAGCTCAATGCATTCGAACTGCTGAACCATCGGTACCTCGTTGTCGATCGGGCTTCCTTGGAGGCCTTCCTCAACGGTACCTGTTTCAAAGATGACAACCAGGAGGCTGCATGATGCTTGCGACAAGAGTCATTCGCCGTCCAGTGGTTACCGAGAAGGCTGCTTTCGCCTCCGGAACGTTCAACCGGCACACCTTTGAAGTCTGCCCACAGGCCCGTAAGGCCGATGTGAAGGCGGCTGTGGAGGAGCTCTACGGTGTTCGTGTCCAGGGCGTCGCGATTCAGAATCGCAAGGGGCAGCAAAAGCGTGGCCGGCACGGCTATTGGAAGACGCCCGAGACCAAGCGGGCCATTGTGAAGATTCACCCAGACGACAGGATTGAACTGTTCTGATCGAACAGCAGGAGACGGTACCGGGCGTGTTCCGGACCGTACGAGAACTATGGCGATTCGAGTACACAAGCCAACGACCAATGGACGACGAAATTCGTCGGTCAATACTCATGTCGAGGTGACCAAGAAGGCTCCAGAGAAGTCTCTTCTTCGTCCCCTCAACAAGAAGGGTGGCCGTAATAATCAGGGCAAGATCACTGTGCGAGGCCGCGGTGGTGGTCATAAGCGTCGCTATCGAGTCATTGACTTCAAGCGTCGCAAGGACGATGTGGTCGGCAAGGTCATCGGTATCGAGTATGACCCCAACCGTACCTGTCATATCGCCCTGATCGAGTATGCCGACGGTGAACGCCGTTACATCCTCCATCCAATCGGACTCAACGTTGATGATGAGGTCCTCAGCAGCAATTCGGCCATCGAGCCGAATCCAGGCAGCTGCATGCCTCTGGAATTCATTCCAACCGGTCTCCAGGTCCATGCCATCGAGCTCGAGCCCGGCAAGGGCGCCAACGTTTGTCGTTCGGCAGGCAGCTACGGCCAGTTGACCAATAAGGAAGGCCGCTGGGCAACCATCGTGCTTCCATCTGGTGAAATTCGTCAGATCTCGATCAACTGCCGAGCGACGCTCGGGCAGGTTGGCAACACCGATCATCAGCTTGTGAAGCTCGGCAAGGCCGGTCGCAATCGCTGGCTTGGTCGCAAGCCGAAGGTTCGCGGTATGGCGAAGAGCCATGATGTTCACCCCCTCGGTGGTGGTGAAGGTCGATCAAAGGGTGGGAGAACCCCAGCCAGTGCATCGGGCGTCAAGTCCAAGGGTGGCCGAACAAGGCCTCGTGGCAAGTCTTCGGATGCCAGGATCCTGAGGCGTCGCAAGAGTAAGCGTTACGGGCAGTTGAAACTCTGAGTAGTGATAAGAGCGTCCACCACAAGGCTTCTGAAACACGGGGCTTGGACACAAGGAAACGGATAAGGCTATGGGACGATCGCTGAAAAAAGGACCGTATGTAGACGAGAAGCTGTACCGAAAGGTCATGGCGCAGGAGGGAGGCTCCAAGAAGCCTATCCGTACCTGGGCCCGGGCCTGCACAATTGTGCCGGAGTTCGTCGGTCATACCTTCCAAGTCCATAATGGTCGTGCGTTTAATGACGTATTCGTCACCGAGGATATGGTCGGGCACAAGCTCGGCGAGTTCTCGATCACGCGTACCTTCCGTGGTCATACCAACAAGAAGGAAGGCATCAAGTCCGGACGTTGATCGTTCGAACTGAATGTGGAATCAGGTCATGACCTATCAAGCAAGTCACAAATTCGCCCGTATCGCACCGAGGAAAGCCCGGCTGGTTGCCGACTTGATTCGCGGCATGCGGATTGATGAAGCCTTGAATTCTCTCGAGTTCAGCAAGAAGCGGGGCGCTTGGTATCTCAAGTCCGTCCTCAAATCAGCGATTGCAAATGCTGAAGAGCGTGAAGCGGATCTTGAGCGTCTGTTTGTTCAGAAAAGCTGGGTGGATGAAGGTCGCACGATCAAGCGATTCCGTCCAAAGGATCGAGGCCGTGCGCATCCGATCCGAAAGAGAACCAGTCATCTTCATATCGTTCTCGAGGAAGGGAACTGATCCATGGGACAGAAAGTACATCCCTTCGGATTCCGAGTCGGTATCACCGAGGCCCACAAGTCTCGCTGGTACGCCCCCAAGGCGCTCTTCGCTGAGCTCCTGGTGGAGGACTATCGAATTCGCCAGTATTGCGACAAGCGACTGAACCGGACGCCCCCATTTGCGGCTGTCGCGGATATCCATATCGAGCGAACGCGAGAGGAACTCAAGATCATCCTCAAGACCGCTCGTCCCGGACTCGTGATCGGTCCCAAGGGTTCCGAGATCGAGAAGTTGACCAAGGACCTCCAGGCACTGACTGGCCGAAAGGTTCAGATTCAGATCATCGAGATCAGAAGCCCCGACACGAACGCTCACCTGGTGGCGGAAGCCATTGCCGAGCAGATGAAGAAGCGATCGAATTTCCGGCGACTCCTCAAGCAGCGATGCGAAGCAGCCATGCAGGCTGGTGCACTCGGTGTGAGGATCTCGGTTGCCGGTCGACTTGGTGGTGCCGAGATGTCGCGAACATTCGTGACCCGTCTTGGATCCATTCCGCTGTCGACGCTTCAGGCGAATGTGGACTATGCGAACGTGCCCAGCCATACGACCTACGGAACCATTGGTGTCCGGGTCTGGATCTACAAGGGCATGTACACCGGAAACGACGAAGACGAGATTGAATCAAAGGCAGCTGGCGGTCGCGCTCGAGCGCGAGGACGTCACTGATCACGGATTAGGAAGAACTGTCGTTGATCTGATCATCGACTGTTGCTGGAGTACGAACGATGCCCCGAATGCCAAAACGAGTTAAGTTCCGCAAGCAGATGCGCGGCAATATGAAGACGCGCGCCAGTCGCGGAAACTATGTCGCCTTCGGTGACTACGGTCTCCAGGCTCTCGAGCCGCATTGGGTGAGCGCCAGGCAGATCGAGGCCGGTCGTATCGCCGCACAGCACTTTCTTCGTCGAGAAGGAAAAGTTGTCATTCGGGTCTTCCCCGACAAGCCCATCTCCAAGAAACCCTTGGAAACGCGAATGGGTAAGGGTAAGGCCGATGTTGATTACTGGGCAGCACGCGTGAAGCCCGGGACGATTCTGTACGAGATCTCCGGTGTTCCGGAGGATCTCGCGAAGCGGGCACTCGCCCGCATCGCCCGCAAGATGCCGGTGCGTTGCCGGTTCGTGGGGAAACGACTGTCGGTGTGAGCCGGCTGCGGGCGACTGCCCGGGAGCGATGAGAAGCATGAAACCACGAAACGTGCATAAATTGGGAACGGATGAGCTGGACATCGAGGTCCTCCAGTTGAGGCGCAAGCTCTTCGAGCTTGAAAGCCAGAGAGTGACCGAACGCATTCAGGACACTTCGCAGTTCCAGCGAATCAAGAAGGATATTGCCCGTCTGCTCACTGAAAAGCAGATGCGTGCAGGGGCTAACTCATGAGCCATCTCAAGGACATTGCTGTTTCGGAAACGGCTGCTCGCCGAATCGGGATCGTTGATTCCGACAAGCGGGAGAAGTCGTGCACCGTTTCGATCAACTATCTCGTCAAGCATGAGAAGTACGGCAAGTACATCCGCAAGCGTACTCGTATCCATGTTCACGACGAGGAGAATGCGGCGAAGATCGGTGACCGTATCGAGATCGTCGAGTGTCGTCCGATTTCAAAGACCAAATCGTGGACTCTTGTCCGGGTTGTAGAGGCTGCTTCGCAAGAGGCTTGATTGACCGTCACAAGACGGCCAGGCAACAACAAGTTGCAGGATTGATGTCATGATCCAGAAGGAATCGAAAATCGAAGTGGCTGACAACAGCGGTGCCAAGGTGATCTTGGTGATCGGTGTTCTTGGAGGCTCAACAGCGCGTGGACGCTATACCAGGCGAACGGCTGGTGTAGGCGACATGGTCGTTGGTTCAGTCAAGAAGTCACTTCCGAATTCAGCAGTGCGTCCCGGCGATATCGTCCGAGCCGTCATTGTCCGTACCAAGTACCCAACACGCAGAAAAGACGGCTCCTATGTCCGTTTCGATTCGAATGCATGTGTGATCCTGAAGGAAGGCAATCCTGCAGGCACTCGTATTTTCGGAGCGGTTGCTCGTGAACTGCGTGAACGCAATTACATGAAGATCGTATCCCTCGCTTCGGAGGTTGTTTGACATGGCTCGGCACGTGAAAAAAGGTGATTCCGTCATGATTACGGCGGGTAACGATGCTGGAAAGGTCGGCGAAGTGCTTCGTGTCATCACAAGTGATGACCGGGTCGTCGTCCAAGGTGTCAATATCAGGACTCGTCATCTCAAGCCTACGCAGCAGAACCCCCAGGGTGGCCTGCTTCGCAAGGAGATGCCGATTCACATCAGCAATGTCAGCCCTGTGGTTGACGGTCGTCCTTCTCGAGTTCGATTCGAAGAGAAGTCCGATGGATCAAAGGTGAGAGTCGCCGTTCGCGGTGGCAAGGAACTGCACACGCTTCGCGGCCCACGTCGCTGAAGTAGTTGGCAGGAGGATTCCAAATGGTTGCTCAAAAGACCAAGACAAGGCTCGAAGCCAAATATCAGGAAGAGATCACGCCAAAGCTCATGGAGAAGTTTGGCCTGCCCAATCTTCTGCAGCTGCCTCGTGTTTCCAAGATCGTGGTCAACGTAGGTGTTGGTCGTCATCTTGAGAATCAGAAGCTCAAGCAGGACATCACTGATACGGTCATTTCGACTCTGACACAGATTTCCGGCCAGAAGCCGGTGCTTCGACTGGCCAAGAAATCAGTGGCCAACTTCAAGGTTCGTGAAGGTGCCCCTTCGGGATACATGGTGACTGTTCGCCGTGATCGCATGTGGCATTTCCTGGACCGACTCATGAACCTCGCCATGCCGCGAATTCGCGACTTCAGAGGTGTCAAGGCCGGGGCCTTTGATAAGGCTGGGAACTACTCGATCGGATTGACCGAGCAGGGCATCTGGCCCGAGATCAATATGGCCCATGTCTCGTTCTCGCATGGAATGAATGTAAATATCTGCTTTGAGCGTTCTAATCCGGAGATGAGCCGGTTCCTCCTCGAGGAACTGGGCATGCCGTTTGAACGCAAGGACGACTGAGGAAACGGAAGGGATTCAGCCAGATGGCAAGTAAACGAGTCTTCGCACGAATGAATAAGACCCCAAAGTTCTCCACGCGCAAGCGTAATCGGTGTCAGATCACCGGTCGGAGCCGGGGTGTGTATCGAAAGTTCGGTGTCAGCAGAATCGTGCTGAGAGAGTTGGCGTTGCAGGGCAAGATCCCCGGAATGCGTAAGGCTAGTTGGTGAATCTCACCATGAGGCACTCAAGTGCCTCGACCAGGAGCGAATGATGTCACAACAGGACTTGACTGCAGACATGTTGACTCGAATCCGGAACGCAATCCGGAATCGAAGTGATGACGTGCGTTGTCTCAACAACCGCCTTAATCGCGGTGTTGCGAAGGTGCTTCTCGAAGAGGGGTACATAAACCACTTTGAAATCATGGATAACGGCCGTGATGGTGTTCTTCGTGTGGACCTCAAGTACGGGCCTCGTGGCGAGGAAGTCATTCGGTCGATTGATCGTGTCTCCAAGCCCGGCTGCCGGGTGTACAAGAAGGTCGACGAATTGCCACGCCCGCTTCAGGGTCTCGGTATTGCAGTCGTATCAACCAGTAAGGGCGTTCTCAGTGATCGTCGTTGTCGTGAAGAAAAGGTTGGCGGTGAATTGGTCGCCATTGTTTCCTAGACGGGCCACGTCCCGAGGAAAGTGTTATGTCCAGGATCGGTAAAAAACCAATCAGCGTGCCTTCCGGCGTCAACATCAAGGTTGATGATCGGGCAAGGTCCATCGGTGTTTCGGGCCCCAAGGGGGATCTGAAGTTCGAATGGGTCGATGGCGTTTCCGTCAAGTTCGACGAAGGTGAGAAGAAGATCCAGTGCTCCATTCCGGAGTCCCAGCTGGGCCGTCGGGATCAGCGAGCTCAGTGGGGAACCACGAGAGCCAGGATCCAGAACATGGTGACAGGTGTTTCGGAAGGCTTCACGAGGAAGCTGAACATCGTCGGTGTCGGTTGGAATGCCAAGCTGCAAGGCAAGGGAATCCAGCTCAACGTCGGCTACTGCCACCCGGTCGATCTGATGCCACCGGATGGTGTCCAGATTGAAATCGAGAACAACAACAGGATCACCCTGTCGGGTGCAGACAAGCATGCCGTCGGTCAGTTTGCCGCGGTCATTCGTGATAAGCGTCGTCCGGAGCCTTACAACGGTAAGGGCATCCTCTACGAGGGCGAAGTGATCACGCGTAAGCAGGGCAAGGTATTCGGCGCTTAGGTAGCCATTAGTTTTTTTCGGCCGGAGGGCCATTGTGATGAATCGACTCAAACTCAAGAGAATTCGACGCCAGCGACGTCGCCTAGGGCGACGAAAGCGGATCATGGGTGGGCCAGAGCGGCCTCGTCTGTGTGTTTTCCGAAGTGCCAAGCATATGTACGCCCAGATCGTCGACGATCTGAAGGGCGTCACCATCTGCTCGGCTTCTACGGTCGAAAAGGATGGCAAATCACCCAACGGCGGAAACGCTGGTTCGGCGGCAGAAGTCGGCAAGCGACTGGCTGAACGTGCATCAAGCGCTGGTGTATCTAACGTTATCTTCGATCGAAATGGATATCTCTATCACGGCCGCGTCAAAGCGTTGGCTGATGCGGCACGAGAAGGAGGACTGCGGTTCTGACCCCCGTCAGGACCGTGGTGAATGACACCATGGCTGAGATGCTAGAAGAATCAGGTGGAATCGAATCAACGACGGTCGGCGTGTATCGCACGGCCGCGACGGTAAAGGGCGGTCGCCGCTTTAGTTTCTCGTCGCTTGTTGTTGTCGGTGATCGGCACGGTCGTGTCGGGCTTGGATATGGCAAGGCCAATCATGTGCCTCCTGCCATTGAAAAGGCCCAGAAGCAGGCCAAGCGGGACATGCAGTTCTATCCATTGCAGGGCACGACGCTTCCACATGAAGTTGAAGGCCGCTTTGGAGCTTGTCGAGTCCGGCTTCTGCCGGCTTCGCCAGGAACGGGCGTCATCGCCGGTGCTGCCGTTCGTGCTGTACTGGAGATGCTTGGTGTGCAGGATTGCCTGACCAAGTCCTTTGGTTCCAACAATCCCAAGAATCTGTGCAAGGCCGTGTTCAACGGTCTTGATGGACTTCGATCCAAGGACGACACCATGCGTCTTCGCGGCGTTGAGCTCGGCGAGACAATGGTCGAGGAATCCATTCGCAGAGGTGAGTCCTCAATGGGTACCAAGTCCGATGGATCCTCTTCGGATTCAGAGTCCACGGCTGATGCAGTGGTCGAATCTGTCGAGGAAGTTTCCAAGGAGGAAGCGTCGTCATGATGATTCACGACATCACCAGCAAGGTCGGCAAGCATCAATCCCGAAAGAGAGTCGGTCGAGGACACGGTAGTGGCCTGGGCAAGACTTCCGGTCGTGGACACAAGGGTGCTGGATCTCGTTCCGGATATTCACGAAAGCCCTCCTTCGAGGGTGGTCAGATGACCTGGACTCGTCGCATTCCCAAGCGGGGATTCACCAACAGCGCCTTCCGCAAGCACTATCACGTGGTCAATCTCCGCGTTCTCGAAGAGCGTGTGGAGGATGGAGCCGACATCACAGTCGAGGTCCTCTCGAATCTGGGCATCGTCCGTGATACGGATCTTCCCCTGAAGATCCTCGGCGATGGCGAGATCACAAAGAAGTTTAACGTCACTGCTGCCAAGCTTTCAAAGTCGGCGGTTGCCAAGATTGAAGCGGCAGGCGGCAGTGTCACCGAGATTCCTTCCAAGAAGTGGGTTCGAACCAAGAAAGCATGAACAACCTTCCCTGAAGGTTGTCGGAACTGATCGATGCTCAAAGCACTTGCCAACGTGTTCTTGATTCCGGAGTTGAGGAACAGAGTCCTCTTCACGCTCGGGATGATTGCGATCTATCGGATCGGATTCTGGATCCCGCTGGTCGGTGTTGATCAGCAGGCTCTGAAGGATGCCGCATCGAAGGCTTCCGAAGGTGGTAGCGGCTGGGGTCAGCTGCTCGACTACGTGTCAATCTTCTCGGGTGGATCCCTTCAGCAATCGACGATCTTCGGCCTGGGCATCATGCCCTATATCACGGCTTCGATCATCTTCCAGCTTCTTCAGAGTGCGGTTCCCCGACTTCAGGAACTCAAGAAGGAAGGTGCGAGCGGCCAGCAGAAGATCACCGAATGGACCCGTTACGCGACGGTCGCCATGTGCCTCATCCAGGGGTTCATGTGGCTCAAGTTCCTCATTGCCCAGGGCCTCGTTCGTCCGGAGTTTCTCACGGCTTCCACAACGCTCGCGTTCTATCTTTCGGGTGTCGCCGCCTTGACTGCAGGAAGTGTCTTCCTGATGTGGCTTGGCGAACAGATCGACAAGTATGGAATCGGAAACGGCGTTTCCCTTATTCTCACCGCGGGCATCATTTCGCAGATGCCAAATGCTGTGGCCTATCTTGTGGCCGAGACCGATCTGTCGCTGCAGGCGACTGAAGGCAGCATCGGCATCGTCGGAATCCTGTTCCTCGTTGCAGCCTTCGTGATCGTCGTGGCCGGTTCGATTCTGATCACCGTGGCACAGCGGCGAATACCGATCCAGCAGGCCCGCCATACTCGTGGTCGCAAGACCTATGGTGGCCAGCGACACTATCTGCCGCTTCGTGTGAACCACGCGGGCGTCATGCCGATCATCTTCGCCAGTTCGCTGCTGATCTTCCCCGCGACATTCCTGGGCTATCTCAGCTCATCGGTTTCGCCGGAAGCGCCGGCCTGGTGGCAGACGTTCGTGATCTTCCTGAACTCCAATTTCCAGTTCGGCGAATATCCATACATCGTCTGCGAGATCATCCTGATCTACTTCTTCAGCTACTTCTGGACGACCGTCGTGTTCAGTCCGGATGAGATGTCGCAGCAACTCAGGGAGAACGGAAGCTTCATTCCGGGTCTTCGTCCCGGTCCCAGGACTGCAGAGTATCTGGAGACTGTTGTTGAACGAATCACCTACGTTGGTGCGGGCTTTCTGGCGGTCATCGCCGTCATCCCGTCGATGGTCGCCCGATACATGGACATACCGTTCTTCGTAGCGAGCTTCCTTGGTGGAACGGGACTGCTGATCGTGGTGAGCGTCGGGCTCGACTTCATCCAGCGTATTGAAGCGAATCTATTGATGAGAAATTACTCCGGGTTCCTCGGGTCCAACGACTCGAACAAGCCGGGAAGAGGATAGGGACCGAGTAACCGGGAGCAGCATGGCCAAAGAAGAAAAGATCACCCTTGACGCAGTTGTTACAGAGGCTTTGCCTGATACTCGATTCAAGGTCGAGTTGGAAAACGGGCAGGAGATTCTCGCTTACATCAGCGGTCGAATGCGGAAGTTCTACATCCGAATTCTTCCAGGGGACAAGGTCAAGGTCGAGTTGAGCCCCTATGACATGACGAAAGGCCGAATCGTCTATCGCCAGTGATGATCGGCAGAGAGAACGGGTAAACGCATGAAAGTAAAAAGCAGTATTCGACGCAAGACAACGGATTGCCAGATCGTGATCCGAAAGGGAAAGCGTTACATCATCAACAAGAAGAATCCGAGGCTTAAGCAACGCCAGGGTTGATCCTATCGGATCGACTCCCCGGCCTCGGAAGGAGCGCATGAGATGCCACGTATTGCAGGTGTCGATATTCCAGAACGTAAGAAGGTGCGATATGCCCTTCGATATATCCATGGCATTGGCCCCAAGTTCGCTGATGAGATTCTTGCCAAGGCAGGGGTTGATCCGGACAAGAAGGCCTCGGAGCTCACTGAGCCGGATGTCAGCCAGATCGCCACGGTCATCGACGAGGGTTATATCGTCGAAGGTGCCCTGAAGCGGCAGGTTGCTCAGAACATCCAGCGTCTGAGAGACATTCGTTCCTATCGCGGTGATCGCCATCGTCGCGGACTTCCTACTCGTGGGCAGAGAACAAAGTGCAATGCCCGCACCAGGAAGGGACGTGCCAAGACCGTCGCTGGTAAGAAGGGCGTGAAGGGTTGATCCCGGATCGCATGAACGGGGTCTGAATCGATCCCACCATTTGAACGCAAGGTTCCTGCCCTTCATTGGGAGAAGGAACCGTTGAAGCGAGGAAATGAGTTCGTTATGAGCAAGAAGAAGCTACGTCGCAACATCATCAAGGCCATCGTGCATGTCCACGCGAGTTTCAACAACACGATCGTGACATTCACCGATGTCAGTGGTGAGACACTCTGCTGGGACTCCGCTGGAACCGTCGGTTTCAAAGGGGCTCGAAAGGCCACACCATTCGCCGCCACTCGTGCGGCTGAACGTTCCGCCAACAAGGCGAAGCGCATGGGTGTTCGTGAAGTCGAGGTTCGCATCAAGGGCCCCGGCTCTGGTCGTGAAGCCGCCGTCACGGGTTTGGATCATGCCGGTCTGACCATCACGGCCGTCGAAGACCACACGCCCATCCCGCACAATGGATGTCGTGCCCGCAAGCAGCGTCGAGTCTGATACGAGATTCCCGAACAGAAACCAAGGCTGGCATGTGACCAGCCGACTGCCTGGATGCAGAAGACGATCGCCACAAGGTGGCAGCGATTCGTCGAGAGATCCGGCAGCATGCTGAAGCAGACAAGTCCACCTGATTGGAAAGATAGATATGCATATTCGCTGGAGAGGATTGGAACTTCCCGCTCGCGTCGATCAGGATGCGAGTTCAAAGACCGATGGCTTTGGACGATTCGTCGTCGAGCCGTTCGAGCGGGGTTTCGGAACGACCATCGGCAACAGCCTTCGTCGTATTCTGCTGAGCAGCATCGAAGGTGCTGCCATCACCGGCATCACGATCAAGGGTGTCGAACACGAGTTCACGACCATGCCAGGTGTCATGGAGGACGTGACAGACCTGATTCTCAACCTCAAGGGTGTTGTGGTCAGCATGGACGGCGATGTCAATGATTCAAGGATCATGAAGCTTTCGGCCAGTGGGCCCGGCGAGGTCAAGGCCGATCTCATCGAAGCCGATCCCAGCATCACGATCCACAATCCGGATCATGTGATCGCCACGCTCACCGACGATGTCTCACTCGAAATCGAGTTGATCGTCCGACGTGGTCGTGGATACGAGCCCGCATCGGACAAGTACACCAGAAGCAGTGATGACCAGGTGATCGGTGAAATCCCGATGGACTCGGTCTTCAGCCCTGTTCAGCGTGTCCGATACCGCGTCGAGGACACTCGTGTCGGCCAGAAGACCAACTATGACCGTCTGGTCATCGATGTCTGGACCGATGGAACGATCACTCCCGACATGGCGCTGGTCGAATCGGCCAAGATCCTCCGAAAGCATCTGAACCCATTCGTTCAGTTTGGTGAAATCGGAACGAGCGTCGTTTCCGAGGAAGCAGCTGCCGTGGCTGCCGTCGATGAGGAGTTGATCAACAAGCTCAACATGTCCGTCATGGATCTTGATCTGACGGTCAGAGCCAACAACTGCCTCGAGACCGCTCAGGTCGAGACGGTTGCCGAGCTTGTTGTGAGAGATGAGGCTTCGTTGCTCGCTGTTCGCAGCTTCGGCAAGACCTCCCTTCGTGAAGTAAAGAAGAAGCTGGAAGATCTTGGTCTTTCGCTCGGGATGCAACTTCCCGAGGGCTACCAGGCACCTGAAAGTACGATTGCACCACACTGATGGTGTTGAGGACCGGGCGATGATCGTCCGGATCCAGGAGTAGGATCATGCGTAATCGAATTCATGGAAAACAGTTGAATCGAACCAGTGCCCATCGTCGGGCAATGCTTCGAAATCTCGCAGCCGGGCTGTTCGAGCACGGTCAGATCGAGACCACTCGCCCAAAGGCCAAGGCTGTTCAACCATTCATTGAGAAGCTGATCACGACAGCCAAGCGTGGCACTTTCCACGCTCGGCGACAGGTCGAATCGAGCCTGACGGATCGAAAGATCCACAGTTGGGTTGCCGATCCGAATGTGCGTGACTCGGCGAAGGAAAATCCATTCTTCGATCTCCCTAACGAGGAGGACATCAAGTTCAATCGTTACGGCGATGTCAAGAAGGCTCCACGGCTTGTCCAGCATGTCATGACCAAGATCGCACCGCGATTCGCTGATCGTGACGGTGGCTACACCAGAATCGTCAGTACCGGACGTCATCGTCTTGGTGATGGTGCTGATCTGGTCGTGCTTCAACTGGTCGGCGAAGAGAGTGGCCCTGAGATCGGTGGGGGGACCTCCGGTCGTCGCCGACAGGCCGATCGAAGAACAGCCTTTGCCAAGGGTCTTGGTGGAGCGGCTGCTGCCGTCGAAGAGGCTCCTGCAGAAGAGCCGCCAGCCGAAGAGGCGGCGGAAGCCCCGGCTGAGCCAGTCTCCGAGGTCGATTCCGATACCGGAGCCGAGGAAGACAAGAAGGACTGATTCGCGTTTCCTTCAATCCAAGCTACACGTGATGCCACCCCTTCCAGCTGCTGGAGGGGGTGGTTCCATAGGTGGGGTGAGCTTAGTTTTCTGCGCCGAGATACACTGTCCGTGCCCATGACAGAGAATATCGACATCATCGAATCGGAAGCACTGGCCTCCCTCAAGGAAGCGGTTGATGACGCCGCCCTGGAACAGTGGCGTATCGCCTGGCTTGGCAGCAAGGGCCGATTGAAGTCGCTCATGGCTGGCATGAAATCCTGTACGCCAGAGGAGCGTCCCGTCTTCGGCCAGCGAATGAATGCACTGAAGAAGACCCTTGAATCGGCATTCAAATCGGTGGGTGATCAGTCCGTGCCTGCTTCCGGTCCTCCGATCGACATCACGGAACCAGGTCTTCCCGCGGGCATGGGGCGTCAGCACGTTCTCTCCCGAACGGTCGATGAGATCATCGACGTCTTCTCGAGAATGGGTTTCTCGGTTGCTGAGGGCCCCGAAGTCGAGGATGAATGGCACAACTTCAACGCGTTGAACATGCCCGAATCACATCCGGCTCGTGAACCATCCGACAATTTCTTCCTTGATGGCGGGGGCATGCTGCGGACCCAGACATCCACCGTCCAGGTGCGTGTCATGGAGAACACGCCGCCCCCGATCCGCATCATCTCCCCGGGTCGTGTGTACAGACCCGACACGCATGATGCCACCCACTACAGCATGTTCCATCAGGTCGAGGGACTCTGGGTGGACAAGGGCGTGACGATCGTCGATCTCAAGGCGACACTCTTCAACTTCGCCAGGACCTTCTTCGGTCCCGAAGCGGATATCCGCATGCGTCCGAGCTTCTTCCCCTTCACCGAGCCATCGGCCGAGGTCGACATGTGGATGCCGGTGAGAGGAAAGATGCAATGGGTTGAACTCGGTGGTTGTGGGATGATCGACCCCAACGTCTTCGAGGCGGTGGGCTACGATCCCGAGATCTGGTCCGGGTTCGCCTTTGGCCTGGGTATCGAACGCATCGCGATGCGAAAGTTCGCGATCCCCGATATTCGATGGTTGTTCGAAAACGACGCTCGTTTCCTCAGACAGTTCTGAATGGACTGTTCAACTGAATCATCTGGAGTTTGAATCATGACCACGCCCTTGCGATCTACTGATAATGGAAATGAGGGAGGCTTCTCCCAGACTCCGGTTCAGGCCGAGCC
>DEYM01000124.1:0-14460 GCA_002364555.1 Phycisphaerales bacterium UBA3158
ATGGGAGGCCATTCGTTCCACTGGCGGTATCCGGGGTATTCGTGTGAGAACAGTTGGCTGGTATGCCTTCAACACCGCGAGAATCGAAGGAGGAACACCGTTGTTCAACATCGATTTCGCTTCCAACAATCTTCCCCATGAAAGCAGTCTCATTGAATCTCGCGTCAGTTTCACCAAGGGGTGCTATCCAGGGCAGGAAGTTGTTGCCAGGATGCATCATCTCGGCGCCCCAAAGCAGGCGTTGAGAGGGCTGAAAATAAAGGCTGATGTACTTCCCGTCGCCGGTTCCCAGGTATTCGCTGCCGAGGATGAGACCCTGGCAGAGGCGGTTGGAGTAATCACTTCCAGCACGATCAGTCCATTGTCCGGAGCGACGCCGATCGCCATCGCCATGCTCAAGAAGCGGGTTGTGGCGTCAGGTTCGATGGTCAGGGTCCATGCGGAGGGGATCGCATCGGAAGCCGTCGTCTGCGATCTCGATGAGCTCGTATCCAGTGGAGCAGATGCATGAGTCGTGAACGCCTTCCATTGGCCATGGTCGACCAGGGGCTTGGACCGGTGACGGGTTCGGAAATCATGCTTCTTGTACTGGGAGGCATTCTGACACTTCTCGTTGGTGCGGTCCTCATCGTCTTCTTCATCAGGAAACAGATGAAGGATGAGTGAGGACCTCATGAAACGGATTTCATCTGATTCATGTCAACAGTCGCTAGGATTCAGCAGATGACATTGCCTGAACGAATCCAGTTGACCGAAGTGGGCCCACGGGATGGACTCCAGAACGAGCCCGAGATCATCCCGGCATCCGTCAAGATCGATTTCATCGATCGATTGTCCCAGAGCGGTCTTCTCGAGATCGAGGCGACGGCTTGCGTCAGTCCCAGATGGGTGCCCCAGCTTTCCGATGCGGTCGAGGTGCTCAAGGGTATTCATCGCAGGGATGGCGTGGTGTATTCGGCACTTGTCCCGAACATGGAAGGTTGGCAAAGAGCCAGTGATGCCGGTGTCGACAAGATCTCCGTGTTCACGGCCGCGAGCGAGACCTTCAGCCGGAAGAACACCAATGGTTCCATTGAAGAGACCATCGAGCGTTTCATGCCCGTCACAGCAGCTGCGCACGACGCGGGGTGTCGCGTTCGGGCGTACGTCAGCTGCATCGTCGTCTGTCCGTACGAAGGAGCTGTCCGACCGGAACAAGTCGCTTCAGTGGTCAAACGGCTTTTGGACATAGGTGTCGATGAGATTGATCTTGGCGACACGGTTGGAGCGGCCACCCCAGCGGACATGGACTCGATTCTCTCTGAAGTGGGGCAGCTCGTCCCCGTGCAGGACCTGGTCATGCATCTGCATGACACTCGTGGCATGGCTGCGGCGTGTTGCCTGAGGGCCATGCAACTGGGCATCTCTCGATTCGACGCTTCATGTGGTGGACTTGGTGGATGCCCCTATGCACCAGGTGCATCAGGCAATCTGGCAACGGGTGATCTTCTCTATCTATGTGAGGGCCTGGGCGTGCAGACGGGCGTGGATCGGCAGATCACCACGGAAGCCGGCCGCATCATCGAAGAGGCCATTGGCAGACCATTGACTGGCAGGACCTACCGGGCCGATTCATCTTCCTGATTGGATCATTCGGCGTCGTCAGGCGGGAGGGCCGGTCGGTGATGGTGGTGCATCATCTTCTCGAGTGAATGAAGCGCCGGGCCCGATCGTGAGGAAGTTCTTCCCTCGACGTTTGGACTCGAGGGCTCTTTGATCCGCGGCGTGAAGCAGACCGGCGGGATCGGAGGCATCCCATGGATAGGAGGCCAGACCTCCGGAGACGCTCAGGGTTCCTGGTGCCTGCAGTCCGAGTCTCGGGAATCGCATTCGTCCGATCTGGGCCTGGAATCGCCTGGCGATCTTCTCCACCGAATCGGGATGGGTGGAACCTGTTGAGCGAGGGGCCTCGAGATCTGCGAAGACCACGGCGAATTCGTCTCCACCGATTCGGCATACACGGTCACCGTTTCGAATGACCGAACCCAGAAGTCGAATGGTCTCTCTGAGGATGATGTCGCCCGCATCATGGCCGAAGTGGTCGTTGAAGCTCTTGAAGTCGTCGATGTCGAAGACCATGACCGTGAGTTGTCGCCTGAGTCGCTTCGATTCCTCGATGCTCTCCGAGAGGAAGTGGTTCAGATACCGACGATTCCAGGCGCCGGTCAATTCATCCCGATAGGCCATCTGCCGCAGCGTGGATTGCGCGTCTTCCAGGGCGAGCCAGCGTGCGAGCCAGTTGGCCCATGGTTTCAGTTCGTCGCCATCGGCGTTCGGAGCCTGAAGGTGTCCGAACGTCTTTCCAGCAAATCTCACAGGGGCGGTTCCGGCCGCTTCACTTTCCATGAGCTGGAGGTCGGTGATACCGGTCTGCTGGGAAATGATGTGGACGGCTCTCTCTCTCATCTGCTTGGGTGAGTAGAGGAGTGCCTCGACCAGATCCGTATCGCCGAATCCACCTTCACTGGCGTCGGGCGTCACCGGAATCCATGAATCCCTGCTGGAGGAGATCTCCGAGGCGGGTGGTTGGATCGGACGATCATCGCTTGTCGGTTCCGGGACGGCATCATTCGGTGCCGCCTGAGTGGGTGTCATCCGCCCATCAAGCAGATCGAGAATGTTCTTCGTATCAATCGGTCGAGCCACCTGGAAATCGACATGTGCCTGGATCTCCGAGACAGGTGGCTGATCGACCACGGCCACCAGTTGTACGGTGGGGTCGAGGCGTCTGATCGAATCGGCCGCCCGGACCAGGTCGACGATCTCATCGGGAGACGGCAGGGGGATGAGTATGGCCTCGATGGGACTGGAGGCGGGAGCGACAGCAACTTCACCAAGTGCCTCGAACACGTTGGCGACGATCTGGGGGGCATCTACATTGCCATGTGAATGTGACGCTGCTCCGATGGACAGTAGTCGTCGCCGACTCGATCGACTTGATGGTGCCCTCGTCATGGCTGTTCCGGATCCTCGGGCACAGTCCCGAAGTCCTTCTGTTCCTGAAGCAGCATCGCGACTTCTTCACGTGAAAGCGGTTCCGGCGCGAATCGTTCGTCGCCTGGATGAAACACGAGTGCTGGAGGATCGACACTCTCCCCGACGTTTGATTGATGATCATCCTGCTGGATCTGAGTGGCGGTTCGAGCAGCCTCATTGAGCGGTTCAAGGGATCGATTCTGTGCTGTCCAGATCGGAATATCCGGCACATGCCTATCCATGGCGGTACGCATGGCATCCACTTCATCCACCTGAGGGTGTGAGAGGATCACAAGGCCCGGTGTCAGGCCGGAACAGGTCTGCCAGGCGGCGCGGAGTTGCAGTTCCCGTCTAGCCAGGCAGGCTTCGACCATCGCCATTCGAGGATCGTGCTCGATGCGGGCCGACCAACCCTGTTCGGACAGCATGGCATGCACCTCTGGATCGACCGGGCGATCAACGGGTGCGAGTACGACGCATGTCAACATGTCACCGAGTGGTTCGTTCATCTCTTTCTCAAACAACGAAATACGGAATTACCAAGCCCACAGAGTTGTTTTATGGGGCTGGTCAACTTCAAGTGTATCTCAGCACTGCCACAGGGCCACTGAAAGAAGTGGATTCAACCCTATTACCGGCAGGAAACGGTATTGGCAGGGTCGGTTGCCCCTTTTCAAGGGTGACAGTCGTTGCTTCAGGAGTCAAGAAGTGCGGAAATCACTCGCCGAGCTGCTTCCGGACGAGCCTGGGCTTGAAGCGCAGTCGCCATGGCTTGGTGTGATGCGGAATCCTGAAAGACGCTGAACAACAGGTCTGCGACAGCTCCTGCTGTTGTCTCGTCGTCGAGATCCTCGACGACATGACTTCCACCTGCATCGACAAGCGGTCTGGCATTGTGGAACTGATGTTGATCCCGATGATGTGGATATGGAAGGAAAATGGCCGGTATCGCATTGGCCTGTATTTCGGCGACTGAATTCGCGCCGGCTCTTGAAATGGTCATGGAGGCGGCCCCCCAGGCGAGACCCATTTCATGCATGAAGGGGTGTACGACCGCCCGTATGCCAGCGGTTTCGTAGGCTCCCGCAAGCTCGTCTCGGGACTGTTGGCCACTGAGATGGATGATCTGCAGAGCCTGCAGCCGATCCCGATGGCTATCGATCAGGCGAAACATCAGTTTGTTCAGACTCGATGCGCCCTGGGAAGCACCGGTGACCAGAAGGGTCGTCCGATCTGGGTCCAGTCCGAGTTGGATGCGGCAGTGCGATCTGGTTCCGGAAGCCATGGCCGCGGACCGGATCGGAAGACCTGTCGTCATCGATGCGAATCCGGGTTGCACGGTGTCGACGGCGGTCAATACGAGATCAGCTTTTCGGGCGATCTGTCGATTCGCCTTTCCGGGAATTCGATCCAGATTCAACAGGATGATCTTGCCTTTGAATCCGTCGATACCACCAGATCGTCGGGCCTTGAGTATTCCGGGCATGACGGACGCGGCGACGAATCCACCCAGGGCAAGCACGCCGTCGAATGTCTGTGTCGCCATCAGATCGTTCACATCCGAAGTGCATTGCCGTATTCCACGCAGGCATCTCCAGAGTCCGGCTGGTCTGGTGCTGAAGGGTCGCGCTGGCATGCTCTGATAGGAGACGTTCTCGTCTTCGAGCATCGACCGATCGATCGCCCGTTCGGAACACAGCACGTGGCACCGGCCACCCATCTCCGAGATGGATTCCGCCACGGCAAGGCCTGGACTGATGTGGCCGCCCGAGCCACCGCCGATGATCAGGATGTTCGGATGAGTCGAGACCTCTTGCTGGCTGGCCATCATGCAGGAACCGGTTGAGGGGATGCGGTGGCATGATCGACGTCACATGTGCTTGAACGATCTATGGCCGCAAGCAGACCAATGAAGAAGCCCATCATGAGCCAGCCGGTGCCTCCAGAGGAGAGCAGAGGCAGGGCGATCCCCTTGGTTGGTGCCAGCCCCGTGACCACCATGAGGTTCACCAGGGCCTGGACGGAGATCGTGAGAATGATCCCGAAGGCCAGCAATCGGTGGAATGGCTTCGTTGTTGCCAGGAGTATTTTCATTCCAGCCCAGATCAACGCCACATACAGCAGGACGACTATCAGGCATCCGGGCATTCCCAGTTCCTCGCAGATGATCGAAAAGAGGAAATCCGTCGTGTCCTCGGGTAGATATCCGAATTTCTGTACGCCGTTTCCAAGGCCACGACCGGTGAGTCCTCCGCCGGAAATGGCGGACATCGACTGGAGGACGTGATAGCCGATGCCCTGCGGGTCGGCGTATGGATCAACGAAGGCTCTCAATCGATCGAGTCGATACGGGTCGGCAAAGAGAGCCACGATGATGGCCACCATCGCGAACGGCAGTGGCAGAATCGCATGCCATACTCGGCATCCGCTGGCAACAAGCATGGCCATTCCAACCAGAACGACGACGAGAGCCGTCCCGAGATCCTCGATACCGATGAGTCCACCGACCATGAAAACGATCATGGCACCGGGAAGAAAGCCGGTTCGGAAGCGATCAAGAACAGTCACTCGACTGGCACACTGCCAGGCCAGAAAAAGAACAAGACTCCACTTGGCGACCTCGCTGGGCTGGAAGCCGATGGGTCCGATGTCAATCCATCTTCTTGACCCATGGACTTCTCTGCCAATGCCAGGGATCTGTACTGCGATGAGTAGAAGAATCGAGATACCCAACAGGACAATGGGCAACCAGCGACCTCTGGGAGGCTCCAGTCGATTCAATGGGATGAACATGCCGGCTATCAGAGCCAGCAGAGCCAGAAGGGCGAGCATCGTGGTTCTGCTCAGCAGCATGCTCGAAAGCACTGCGGGATTGGTACGTCCAACAGTCAGCCCGGCTGAATGTACGGCGATTGCCCCCAGTACAAGCAGTCCTGTAACGATCAAAAGCAATGCCTGCCAGGGCCGCATCATGACTACAACATCGGTTCATGGCCTGTTATGTCTGGAGAAGCAAGTGAATTGGTCGGTTCTTGTCTTCAGCTCACTGGCCGACGTCGACTCGGGCCTGCGATTGGGCAAGGCTGGCCTCCGCCATTGGCTGGTCCCGATCGGACTGGGAATTCGGTTCCACATTGGAAACAGGCTTCAGCGCGTGGGTCTTCTGGGCGGTTTTCAGCGAGCGGGAAGCCTCGCAGCCGGTCAGGCAGACCAGGGCGGCTGGAATCAGAATGGCAAGTAGAAGCTTCATGACCAGTTTCCTATCGGCGGCATACTACCCTTGAGTTTGAGAGATCGTCGCAAGGGTGGCATTTCTGCATCCAGACATGTCTCAGGCGGGTTCTGGAGGATCATCTGGCCTCTATTCGGGAGTTCTCTCGTTGGAAGCTCCTGGGGTCAGACCTTGATCGATGGTCTGAGGTGGCCATTTCAGATGGTCTTCAGACATCGCCAATGGACCGGGGGCAGAGGTCGCTGCAGATGCCGGTACCATGACCGGTTCGATGATCGATCTCACCGTCAATCAGGAAGCTCACGGGCCAGCTGTCTATCTGAAGACATTTGGCTGTCAGATGAATGAACTGGACAGTGAACTGGTTCGCGGGCATCTCAAGGCATTGGGATACCAATTCACCGATTCACGAGAACAGGCAGAGGTGATTCTCTTCAATACCTGTTCCGTTCGAGAGCAGGCCGAGAACAAGGTCTGGAGTCGTCTGGGGCAGTTGGGGCAGGAAAAAGAGGCTGGTCGAAGAGTGATCGTTGGTGTCATGGGGTGCATGGCGGAACGAGAAGGCGTGGCGTTGATGAAGCGAATGCCGCAGGTCGATCTGATGTGTGGCCCAGGTGAATTGGATCGCCTTCCAATGCTCATCGACAATGCCATGCATGAGGAGATCATCGAGTATCCCTCGCGAGTAGCCCTGCAAGGCAATAGTTCCAGGCGGTCGGCTACGCTTGCGGCAGCCGAAGATGGACTGGAACAGCTCGATCTGTCGAGAGCGTTTGATCCGAATCTTGGTGAATCTGGGGGTCGGACGGCTCATGTCCGAATCACTCGCGGCTGCAACAAGTTCTGCACCTACTGCGTGGTGCCTCATACCCGTGGTGCCGAGGTGCACCGCCCACCTGCTGACATCATCGAGGAATGCAGGAAGCTGGCGGATCAGGGGGTTCTTGAAATCACCCTGCTCGGTCAGACGGTCAACCATTATGTCTATATTCATGGTGCCGCTGTCGGCTCAGATGGCGTCGAGAAGCCTCAGGTCGGACCTGGTCTGGCAGCTTTCCGAAAGCCTGATAGAGGGGCTGCTGGAAAACGAGTGACGACCTTTGCGGATCTACTGGAGGGTATTCACGAGGCGGTTCCATCCATCAAGCGGCTGAGATTCGTCACCAGCTATCCAAGGGACTTCGGTGATGACATTCTTTCTGTCATGCGTGATTGTCCCCGGATATGTCGTTATCTGCATGTGCCAGTCCAGTCGGGCTCCGATCGGATTCTCAAATTGATGAATCGGGGCTACACGGTTGAGCAGTACGAAGCATTCATCGAGCGAGCGATCTCATATCTTCCCGATGTCTCCATTGCCGGGGACATCATCGTCGGCTTTCCAACGGAAACGGAGGATGATTTCGAGATGACTCGCCAGCTCATCGAACGAATCCCCTTCAAGAACAACTTCATTTTCCGGTACTCCCCTCGCCCGGGCACGACCGCGATCACCCGTCTCGAGGATGACGTCCCCGAGGCAGTCAAGAAGCGACGATTGAACGAGTTACTGGATACCCAGGGCAAGGTCAGTGAACGCGTGCATGCTGGGTGGGTCGGAAAGCATGTGGACGTGTTCGTGGAGAAGGAAGGCCAGACCGCCACTGGAAATTCCGGTCGGATTCAGTTGGGTTGGCAGCAGCCCAAGGTTCAGGTCTCTGGCCGAACCCAGGGTGACCTCATCACTGTGTTCGACCTGCCTGAGGGGTATTCAGCTCAGGAGGCGATCGGGAAGATCCTTCCAGTTCACGTGCAATCTTCCGGTCCAAGACTCCTCCGAGGGAATCTGGCATCAGCCGAACCAATCAACAGCTGAGCCGTATTTATTGAATCAGAGGTCCAGGGGACCCAAATTCGCTTTTTAGAGCTATTGAGAGCCCTTTTTTCTTAATTTATCTAGCCTCTCATGTCTGAAAGCCGGTTGTAAGGTCTGTTTGGATAGTCGTATTTGGAGGAATTATGGCTGCCATATGCCGGCACAAATGCCGGAAGTCCTTCACAATCCAGCATTTGTAGGGTTCAGATACTTGACTCTCTCTTTCTGGACGGTATGTTCGGCAAGGTGGTTCTCATCCTTGGGAAGAGGTTGTGAGCCGAAGTAGAGATCCCGAATGCGGGTCGTTGAGAAACTCATTCCTGAGAACCCGTTTAAGAGGGTTCAACGAGAATGAGAATGTAATTCGACGATTCGTGGGATACGGACAGTGAACATCTGCGTAAGGACATGAATACCGGTCGCAGATTTGATTGAGGATTTAAGGTGGGGTGACAAACCCTGTATTTAGAGTTACTTAGTTTCTTTTATAAAGCTCCTAATAAGCCGTTTGGGCCAACCGATCGGAATCTCGGTTCAGGCGGGTTAACCAACGTGAGGTGTGGGGCTAGATCTAGATCTCGTTACAGAGAAGAGAAAGGTTTCGAACAATGAATGTGAAGCAAGCTTCAGTATTCGCAGGAACAGTCGCGGCACTCGCCATGGCTGGCACAGCAAGCGCTGCCTTCCAAGGCATCGCATCATCAGTTGCAAACGTAGGCGCTGATGGAACTACCTATCGCATCTATGCTCAGATGGACATGGGTGATCGTCTTGACGCTGTAGCCGGTAACGGTTCGCAGGGTCTCGCACTGACATCCGTCACTGGTTTCTATCACAATTCCAACGGTGGTCCGACCTCCAAGGACATCAACAGCAACTTCTTCAGCTTCGTCCCAAGTCTTGAGTGGGACAGCTACGTCACTGTTGGTGCTCTGTACGCGGACGGTTCACCATTCGGTGAAAACGCTCTGAACAACGTCGGCATCGACTGGTCAACATTCGAAGCTGGCGGCGACCTTGAAACGGATAACGGCACTTGGTTCGTTACTCCCGACAAGGCTCAGGGTGAAGCCATCGATCACGGTGGAGACATCGGTTACGGCGTGCTGATCGCACAGGTCACCACCTCCGATAACGGTGGTACCTTCTCTGGTCTTCTCCAGGGTAAGGACGCCAATGGCGACACATGGTCAGAGGGTGTCAATGGCGCTGCCTACGGCGGCGGCGACATTCCTGCCCCAGGTGCCCTGGCACTGCTCGGCCTCGCTGGCGTAGCCGGTCGTCGTCGACGTCGCGCCTGAGCGACTACAGATCACGTTTGAGAGGCTCTAGGGCCGATCGAACCGAAATGATCAGTTCACCACCGCAGCCGCAAGGCTGCGGTGGTTCTTTTTGTGCAAATGTCCCCTTTCTCTCTGCGTTCACCGAGATCTGTTGACGCTTGGTCATGTGGAGTCGCTGCCACCTTTCATCCATCCGTGGGTCAACGGATCGAACCCGCGGTCCATTGGTTTGAAAGTGATTGTGGCGAGTTCCTGATCTCGTAGAGGAAACAAGACAATCAAGAAAGGGATTTGAACAATGAATGTAAACCAATCATCGATAGTGGCAGGGGCAGTTGCAGCGGTCGCCATGGCTGGCACGGCCACAGCGGCTTTTCAAGGGTTCGGCTTCAACGTGGTCAATCAGGGCGATCAGGGATTCACCTATCGACTGTATGCAACCATGGAGATGGGGGACAGGCTTGATGCCGTGGCGGGCAATTCCAGCCAGAGCCTCTCATTGAAGGCCACAGACGGTTTCTATCACAATTCCAACGGGGGGCCGACCTCCAAGGACATCAACAGCAACTTCTTCAGCTTCGTCCCAAGTCTCGAGTGGGACACCTATGTCACTGTTGGTGCTCTGTATCAGGACGGTTCACCATTCGGTGAAAACGCTCTGAACAACGTCGGCATCGACTGGTCAACGTTCGAAGCTGGCGGCGACCTTGAAACGGATAACGGCACCTGGTTCGTCACACCCGACAAGTCTCAGGGTGAAGCCATCGATCACGGTGGAGACATCGGATACGGCGTACTGATCGCTCAGGTCACCACCAGTCGAAGAGGCGGCACCTTTTCAGGACTTCTGCAGGGCAAGGATGCCAATGGCGATACATGGCAGGTCTCTCTGAACGGTGGGGAGTACTCCGCGCCAGCTCCAGGTGCTCTGGCGTTGCTGGGCCTCGCCGGGTTGGCTGGTCGTCGCCGTCGTCGCGTCTGACCCACAGACTGGATGGAGTGGATTTGGCCTCGGGAGCTCGAATAATCGCTTCGCCACCACAGCTGAAAGGCTGTGGTGGTTCTTTTATCGGCAATCAGCCCTAAATGGTTATTCAGAGGGTGTTTTCACCATGAAGCCACATCAGGGTCTGGATATGGGAGCTGAAGCACGTGTTTTATTCGCGCGTTACAACATTACTAGATATCTCTAAATGAATAAAAAACAGCAAGTTGCCAGCGTGAATCACTTGACCGTTGTCCTCACTGGAATACCTTAGAGATGGAGAAGGGGTGTACGTGTCGAGCAGCGTGGTGCGTGTTCGGCATTGACAGCCCCGCAATTTGGGAAGTCATCGGAAGTTAGTTACGAACGCACCACACACATCATCGATTCTGGCCAAGGAATGGCCAGATGAGGAGAAAGTAAAAATGAAAAAGCTCAGTGTATTTGCGGGTGTAGTTGGAGGCATTGCCTTGGCCGGTTCGGCTTCGGCGGCGCTTCAGAGCCTTTCAATGGACCTCGTTAACTCGGGTTCCGAAGGCAACAGCTACCGTCTTTATGCCAACGTTGATGCGGGTGCCCGTATCGATGCCGTTTACGGTAACGCGCAGGGTGCCCTGTCAGTTGCCACTGCCAATGGCGCATCGGTATACCACAATGCCAATGGTGGTCCGACCTCGAAGGAGATCAACTCGAACTTCTTCGCCTTCGTTCCAAGTATGGAATGGGACAGCTATGTCAGCATCGGTGCCTTGTATCAGGATGGCAATCCTTTCGGATCGAACAACCTGAACAACATCGGCGTTGATTGGGCTGCCTGGGAAGGTGGCGGAGATCTCTTTGCCGACAATGGTTCCTGGTTCGTCACACCAGACGATGCTCAGGGTGCAGAGCAAAATGGACAGGTCTTCCTTGGTCAGTTCACCGTCCAAGGTGGCAATGGCGATGCGTCAGATCTCGTCGGACAGCTCAACCTTCAAGGTAAGGATGCCAACGGAGAGACATGGAACGCCATTGGCGCTTCATGGGGTGGCGAAGTCCCAGCTCCTGGTGCTTTGGCACTGCTCGGTCTCGCTGGCGTAGCCGGCCGACGCCGACGTCGCGGCTGAGTCCACGACACCCAGGCTTCCTGCCGTGATGGCATGAGCCCAGTTATGAACACACGAAAGCACCTCCGCGACCTCTGGTTGCGGAGGTGTCTTTTTTGGCAGCCCCCTCGTACAGGGGCCTTCAGGGGCCTCTAGGAGAGCCTTGGTGGTCTTCAGGGTGTATTTGAGCGAATCGTCCCTGACTAGCTGGTGACATCCCGTCTGGAATGGCTGAGGCTGTCCTCTAAGTGCATAATTAGAAGATAGTTC
Organism: Phycisphaerales bacterium UBA3158; assembly: GCA_002364555.1. Taxonomy (GTDB): domain Bacteria; phylum Planctomycetota; class Phycisphaerae; order Phycisphaerales; family SM1A02; genus UBA1668. Next base: position 11,726 of record DEYM01000124.1, read on the forward strand.
CGGTTTCCAAGATGAGTCTTCTTTTGGCTTGCAATAAGGGGCCTCAATCGGCTAAATTCTGGTTGGAGAAGGGGCAGGCTCACCACAGACGTGGTGCCTGTGAGGTTTCTGTCCCCTGTATTGGGAAGATAATTGAGAAGTCAGAAAGCACCACTTCATCCAACAGCAAGAGCTGATGGATAAAGGAGTTTGTTATGAAACTTACCAGCGTATTTGCTGGGGCTGTCGGAGGACTCGTCTTGGCCAGCACGGCTTCGGCGAACCTTCAGAGCCTGTCAATGGACCTCGTTAACACGGGTTCCGAAGGCAACACTTATCGTTTGTTCGCCAATCTCGATGCAGGTGCTCGCATTGATGCCGTCTACGGCAACTCTGTCGGTACCCTCAGCATCGGTGTGGATAATGGTGCAACGATGTACCAGAATTCCAACGGCGGTCCTACCTCGAAGGAGATCAACTCGAACTTCTTCCCCTTCGTTCCAAGCATGGAATGGGACAGCTATGTCAGCATCGGTGCCTTGTATCAGGATGGCAATCCTTTCGGATCGAACAACCTGAACAACATCGGCATCGATTGGTCCTCCTTCGAATCTGGCGGCACACTGGAAACCGACAACGGTTCCTGGTTTGTCACTCCTGAAGATGCGCAGGGCAACGAGCTGAACGGTCAGGTCTTCCTTGGTCAGTTCACTGTCCAGGGTGGTCTTGGTTCTGCAGACGATCTGGTTGGCCAGATCAATATTCAGGGTAAGGATGCTGATGGCAATACATTCAATGCCATCGGTGCTACCTGGAATTCTCCAGTTCCTGCCCCAGGTGCCTTGGCACTGCTCGGCCTCGCTGGTCTCGCCAGCAGCCGTCGTCGTCGCGGTTGAGCGATGACGAACCACTAGGTCGCATGTTGGTCGAAACCAGCATGCAACCAGCACACTTGCACGAAGCATCTCCGCGACTCTCGAGTCGCGGAGATGTCTTTTTTGGGGCTTTGATTCGTGTGCGTCGACGTTCCTGTGTTTGATGATTGACATATGGATCATGCATCATGAGACTGTGAGCAACGGAAAGGTTCGCTGCTACTGCGAGAATGTGTCATGACAACAACCCTCAATAAGAGCGTCCTCTTTGCTTTGATTGCCGGTCTGGGCCTGCCAGGCGTGGTCACGGGTGATTTCTACGGACTGGATTGGGAGTTCATCCATGAAGGTGATCAGGGGGCTACCGTTCGCCTCTACGCGATGATGGAGTCAGGTGGCCGACTCGATCTTGTTGGAGGGAACTCCTTCCAGAATCTCGAGCTCTCAAGTCCCGACGGTTTCTATCAGAACAATGTCGGCGGTCCGACATCAAGGCAGATCAACAGCAACTTCTTTCCGTTCGTACCCAGTCTCGAATGGGACAGTTATGTCACCATCGGCGCGTTGTATCAGGATGGCACGCCCTTCGGTGAAAACGGCTTGAACGATGTCGGCGTGGATTGGTCGACGTTCGAGAATGGCGGAACGCTTGTCGCCGACACTGGAAGTTGGTTCGTCGGGCTTGATCAGCAGCAGGGTGAGGCCCAGCTCGTGAATGGCATTGGTGGATACGGAGTCCTGATCGCTCAACTCACGGTGTTCTATCCACAGGTGTCCTTCTCTGGCATTCTCCAAGGCAGAAACGCTGAAGGTCAGGCGTGGCAGGTGGCCTTGTCCGACTACCAGGTTGGCGTTCTGAATCCACCATCGCCCGGTGGTCTTGCCGTTCTCGCCATCGCAGGCTTGGCGGGTTCCCGCCGCCATCGAGGTTGATCAGGCTTCGGACTCATACCGATCGATGGCATCACCCAGAGCATCTCTCAGAGGATCCAGGGAGGCTCCCCAAGGGCTGTGACGTCCAATGGACCGCTCATACAGGGGACGACGGACCTGATCCGAGCTGAGCGTCAGGACGGTCCTCCCCGTCTCCCAGAAGCGAAGACAGCGATCATCCCATTCCAACCCGCAGAAATCGATGATGCGGCGGCTCTGGCCATCAAGATCCCTGACGAGGTCCTCGTAGCGAACCTCGAGGACCGGCATGGGTAGGACCCGTCTCCAGAGATCCATCCAGGCTTCGTATTCCTGATGGAAACCGGCGATGTCCTCGAGCGTGTTGGACCAGGCATTGGTCCCTGGAGCGAATTTCTGAGTCCAGCAGGAGAGTCCCGTGTCCATCGGATGTCGACGACAGTGGATGATTCTGGCCTTCGGAAACAACAGGGCGATCAATCCAAGAAGACTGAAGTTGCCTAGCTGCTTGTCGATTCGGCGTTGCGCCTTGGGTGCTCTTGATCTGATGTCACCAAGATAGATCTCCGCAGCCGACGTCAGGCTGGTCTCGTTTGTCTCCTGTAGACATGCTGGATAGGGCAGTGCCGTTGAAAGCATTTCCTGCAATGCCGAAGCCAGCATGGGCAGCGTTTCGATTTCTCCGAGTCCGGCAGCCTGCGGATGGGCATCGATGATCTGCTCGGTCAAGGTCGAGCCGCTTCTGAGCATGCCCACGATGAAGATCGGAGACTCGTCCTGACAATCCGATCGAGGTAGCTCCGGGAACCCCTCCGTCGCGAAGACCTCCTCGGTGACTTCGCGTTGCGAGCGGGCCATCTCGATGTCCCAGCTCGCCTGGGAGATGGCATTGGCCTCTTGGTAATGTTCCATCGCCTGCGTGAGATCACCCGACCGCTCGGTTGCCAGAGCGGCGGAGAAACGAAGCGA
>DEYM01000124.1:14872-21830 GCA_002364555.1 Phycisphaerales bacterium UBA3158
TCGAATCAGCGTTCGGGCCTTCACGATCGACAGCAACGGTATCTGATCGACCTTGATGTCGGTCGCGTTCAGGAACTTCAGTGCCTTGTCGGGTTTGCCCATTCGAAGATAGGTCTCCGCCTTGCCGGCAATCGCCCCTTCGAAGCTGCGGTGGATCTTGAGCGCACGATCGTACCTGGCCAACGCTTCACGATGACGCCCGGAATTCGTGAGTATCTCGGCCATCAATGCCTGGTAGTCCGCTCGCTTGGAATCGATCGCGATGGCACGGGACAGGACACGCTCCGCTTCCTGAAGCTGTCCGATGGTGAAGTTCACATGAGCCAGCATCGCCATGGCTTCATGGTCGCGGGTTCTCTTCTTGAGATGTTCGCGGCACATCGCTTCGGCATTGATCAGGTCGCCGCTGTAGAGCAGGCTCGAGATCTGCTGACGGACAAGTCGATCCTGTTCAGCACTCATCGTGTCATCCCTGCACGAGCGACTCGTTGGTCTTGTAGCGATCAAGCGCCTTGAGCAGCTGCTCGATCTGCATCGGTGGCGACATGTTGGTGAGTCTTCTTCGCAGCGCCGTGATCGTCTTGAACTCGGTCGGAGTCAGCAGGAGATCCTCATGACGAGTACCTGATGCGGCCAGGTTCATGGCTGGAAAGAGTCGTTGCTCCGAGATGGAGCGATCGAGAACCAGTTCCATGTTCCCGGTTCCCTTGAACTCCTCGAAGATGATCTGATCGGCTCGAGAACCGGTTTCCACCAGACAGGTCGCGATGATGGTCAGAGAACCACCTTCCTCCGCCTTGCGGGCCGCTCCGAAGAGTTGCTTGGGTACTTCGAGTGCTCGTGAATCCACGCCACCGGACATCGTCCGACCGCTGCTGCCGTACTTCCTTGAGTTGTTGAATGCACGTCCGAGTCTCGTCAGTGAGTCGAGCAGGACGACGACATCGCGACCAGCCTCCAGTTTGCATCTCGCTCGTTCGATGGCCAGCATTCCAAGTTCGATGTGGGCATTGGTGTCCTGGTCGTTCGAGGAGGCCAGAACCTCTGCTGGCACATTTCGACGAAAGTCTGTGACTTCCTCCGGCCGCTCATCGATCAGAAGAGCCACCAGCTCGACATCCGGATGCTGATGCTTGATGCCATAGGCGATGTTCTGAAGAAGGATGGTCTTGCCGGCCTTGGGCGGTGCCACGATCAATCCACGGGTACCGAATCCGATGGGGCAGAAGAGGTCGATGAGCCGACACGCGGGTGGACATCCGGGATACTCGAGAGATATTCGTGGCTGGGGATCGATGGCCGTGAGTTGATCGAAGGACTTGCGATTGGCATATTCATCCGGCGAGATCCCCTCTACCTCCACGATGGCTTCGACCACGGGGCGAGCTTCGCCTCGAGGCCTGCCGGATCGTTTACGAGGTCTCTTCAGCACGATCTCGGCCGTGATGAACTGGCCGTTGCGAAGGCGGAACTCCTCCAGCATGTTGGAGGGAACCAGAGGATCGTTCTTGGTCACAATCACCCCGTTGTCGAACTTGCGAAGTCGACACTCGGTTGGCGAGGTCCAGTCCAGTATTCCGCTGGTGGTGGATGTAGTCATGGTGTACGAAAAACGCCTGTCGGCGAATTACCGGTCCGTTGGCCGGTCTGTGCTCTGCGTGTTCTTCTGTTGAGTGGATCAGAATCTGCCTGGTTTGCATTGGCAAACACTTCAGATATGACTAGTAGAGCAGCCATCGGGGGAGGCGTCAAGATACTTCAGATGCGAGACTTCCAGCCAGACGGGCCGCGACTTTGGCATTGGCCAGCAGCAGTTGGATATTGGCAATCAATGAACGCCCATCGGTGTTCTTCGCCATATGTGAGAGAAGATGGGGGGTCCGATCGGGACCATCCACACCAGCGGCGGTGGCGGAGGCTTCGGCCTCATCATTTGCATTCCGGACAAGATCGGCGTCCAGAACAGCGGAAGGATCGAGTGGCACGGCAAGCAGTAGCCCGCCATTGGGATCGACGGTATTCCAGTGAAGGCTTGCAATGCGGGCGGCATCGGATTCCGAATCGACCTTCAGCACACCAGGAGCATTCTCGTCGACTCCCGTTATGAAGCAGGGGAAGTCTTCGGTGCCGAGTCCCATGACCGGGACACCCAGGGTCTCAAGCCACTCTCGTGTGGCGACGACATCCACAATCGATTTCACTCCGGCACTGACGACGATGACCGGTGTATCGGCCATCACCTTCAGGTCGGCCGACACATCCGGCTGACGAGACCAGCCGAAGTGGACACCGCCGATACCACCGGTTGCCAGCACCAATGGAGCCTGTCCCACGATTCGTTTCATGAGACTGGCGGCGATGAGTGCACCCGACACGGTCGTGCCCGCACTGGCTCCTGACTGCAAGGCGGCAGCGATGGAGGTTATGGATGCCTTTCCGGCGGTTTCATCCCCGGCCAGTCTTACGAGCCGTTCCATCTCAAGACCGATGTGCCACTGGCCGTCCATGATCGCGACCGTGGCGGGGGTGGCGCCTTCGCGACGAACACACCGGGACATGGCGGTCGCCAGCTCCAGATTCACCGGACCTTCGAGGTTCCAGTCGGGATCGAGATCGGAGATCGCATCACGTCCCTGCCAGGTCCAGCCGGACCTTGGCAGTCCCCTGGTGGTGACGGCCGTCTCGAGCAGGACAACGGGTGACCCGTCTGACATGGCCTGCTGAACTTCAGGATGAATGCGAAGGTGTTCCATTGTTGGATGTTTCGCCATGCAGGCGGAGACAGATCAAGAACGTCTGGTTCTCAGGCGTCCGCCCATTCTCTTCTTGGGAGCCGCTACAGGGACGATGCCGCCTGGGAACTTGGAGGTGTCCGCTCCACTTTCCTTGTCTGGCGCCACGACCTTCGAGCGAGACTTGGTCTCCCTCGTCTGGCTGATGGCCGCATCACTCTTCTCGCGTGCCTGTCGAACCTTGTCGGGTTCGGGGCCGACTTTGAAATCTGGATACTCGATCTCGGGGACCTCGACATTGGTCAGTTGCTCGACCTTGTCCAGCAGTTCCCCCTGCTCCGGAGTGACGAACGCGATGGCCTTGCCCTTGCGGCCTCTTCGAGCGGTTCGTCCGATTCGATGCACGTAGATCTCGGGATCCTCCGGAATGTCGTAGTTCACCACCAGTGTGATGTTGTCGACATCGATGCCACGAGCGGCGAGATCGGATGCGACGACCACATCGGCCTCACCGACACGCATCTTCTCCATGACCCGGTTTCGTTGTCCCTGCTGCATGTCAGCATGAAGCGTGTGGACATCGATTCCATTTCGTTTGAGATCCTGAGCCACACGATCGACCGTGGCCTTGGTGCGGCAGAAGATGATGGCCACTTCCGGTTTCTCGTGCTTGATCACGTACCGGACGAGTCGCCGCTTGTCCCATGGTTCCACAGCGACGAACATCTGTTCGACCTGCGCGACCGTGAGCTGCTTGGCGTCGGCCGCCGTCAGATCGAGTGGATCCTTCATGTACTGGCGGGCCAGCTTCTGGATTTCCGGGGAGATGGTGGCGGATACGAATACCGTCTGATGGTCGTGCTTCATCGATCCCAGGATCTTGCGAATGTCCTCACGGAAACCGATGTCGAGCATCCTGTCGACTTCATCCAGGACCGCGATCTTGATGCCCTTGTAGGGAAGCAGGCCTCGATTGTTCATGTCCATCACCCGGCCTGGTGTGCCGATGATGATGTTGGGCTTGGCTTCCAGCTTCTTGGCCTGGACGGTGATCTTCTGTCCACCGTAGACAGCCAGCATCTTGAGACCCGCATGGGCACCGAGTTCGTTGAATTCCCGTGTGACCTGGATCGCCAGTTCCCGGGTGGGGACGAGGCACAGTCCGGCAATCGGTTGATCTCGATCGACACGTTCGAGCATCGGCAGTGCGAATGCCGCGGTCTTTCCGGTACCGGTCTTTGATTGTCCAAGGATGTCATGACCCTTGACGGCTTCGGGAATCATCTGGGATTGGATATGGGTGGGATGTTCGAACCCACAGTCGAGAATTCCCTTGCAGAGGTCACTCGAGAGTCCCAGATCACCAAATGTGGTTTTGGAATCAAATATTTCGTTCATGATGAGTTTGCCGCGGTTCGATTTAGGTTCGTGCGGGCGATCGTGTTCGAACCGCGTGGATCGTCATGGTACGGTGACATTCCTGCCGATACAACCATATAGGGCCATTTGCCCCACGGAACCCATGAACGGTACCAGCACACTACAGGTTGATCTCGATGCCATTGCCCGGAATGTGGGGCTGTTGCGAGCCCTATGTGCTCCTGGTGTACGGTTCTGTGCGGTCCTGAAGGCTGATGCCTACGGTCTTGGTGCCAGAGGGGTCATCTCCACGCTCAAACAGGCCGGCAGCTCGATGTGTGCTGTTTTCTCGCCTCTTGAAGCATGTGAATTGGCTGACTTCGACATACCGCTTCTCGTGCTGATGCCTGTCATGGCTCATGACGTTCCTGTTGAGCTCATTGAAAAAGCCCGGCAGGGAAGTCTGCATTTCGTTGTCCATGACTCCACTCAGATGGAATCGCTCGATTCACTTGGCCGTCGACTCGAGGTCAGGTTGCCGGTACATCTGAAGATCGACACGGGACTGCATCGTGGAGGTTGTGTGCCTCGGGATGCCGTCATCATCGCTCGATCCATCAATCGCTCCAGGGGATTGAGGCTGGCAGGTGTCATGACCCACTTCGCTCGAGCAGCATCGAATGAACAATTCACCTCCAATCAGATGAGACAACTCGATTCGATTGTGGAGCATGTATCGAACGAACTTTCTCCAGAGGTGATCGTCCATGCCTCGGGGACCTGCGGGGCACTGCGTGGCAGCGAATACCACGCCGACATGGTGCGTATCGGCCTGGCCTGGTCGGGCTATCTGACACCCTCGGCCACCGAGCTGGAACGCCGTCTGCCCGAGCCACTTCATCCCGCTGTCTCATGGAGCAGCAGATTGGTTCTGACAAGGACGATCGGCGAGGGTGAACGAGTCGGTTATGGCGGCGATTGGATGGCGAAGAGACCAACGAGACTGGGGCTTGTTCCAGTCGGCTACGCCAATGGATATCCACTGGAGGCCTCCTCGCCCAAAGATGGTGGCCCGGGGTTGTCCGTCGAGTTCGAGCTCGGTGATGGAACCCAAGCCATGAATGCGCCAGTGATCGGTCGAGTGAGCATGGACCAGTTGATGGTTGACTTGACCGACTTGCCAGACGAGATACGGCAGGGCACGCCTGTTGATCTGATCTCCCGTCGACCGCAATCTCCCTGTCTGCTCTCAGGCATCGCCAGGCGGTTGGGGAGATCCCCGCATTCCATTCTGGTCCAGATCAACAGCCGAGTTGAACGAGTTCATCTGCGTGGATTGTCCCGGCAGTCTGCCGGATCGAAATCAGCCCAGGAGATGGAACTTCCAGTTCCCAACGCGGTTGCGGGTTAATTCGTGATGCCTGAGCGACGCCGGCAGGCTACGCTGTAGGGATGTCCCATGAACGTCTTCAATCGAAAACGCCCTCGGCGATGGATCTTTCCGTGATCCGTCTGGGGGTCGTGTCGTATCTGAACACGAGACCCATCATCCGTGGTCTCGAGGTTCATGAGGAGATCGAGCTCAGGCAGGCCGTGCCAAGCCAGTTGCTTGATCAGGTCGTTGATGGCAAGGTCGAGGTTGGGATGTGCTCGAGCATCGACTATCTGCGTTCACCCATTCCTCTGAAGCTGCTTCGAGTCGCGCCATTGACATGCAATGGTGAGACGTTGACGGTCAGGATCTTCTCATCAGTTCCACTGGAAGACGCCAGTCGCATTCATTGCGACACGGATAGCCATACATCCGTCGCTCTTCTTCGCATCCTCATGAAGGAAGCCTGGCAGATCGATCCTGAAGTCATTGATTTCGATGCGGGTTCCCGGAGTGATGACTGGCCCGAAACCGTGATGCTCATCGGAGACAAGGTCGTCAACGGTCCGCCTTGCACCGAGACCCATCCTGTCCAGGTCGATCTGGGTGAAGCCTGGAAGCAGTTGACCGGTCTGCCCTTCGTGTTCGCTCTATGGATGACCCGCTCGGATGCATGCGAAACGATGCTCGGTCACGTATTCCGCTCGTTGAGGGACAACCTGGCGGAAAATCTGGCTTCGATGGGCGATTTCCTCGATGAAGAGGCCCGACTGCATGATTGGCCGGTCGATCTGGCCTCTCGATATCTCAATGGCCTCATTCGCTATGAACTGGGTCCAGCTGAGCTGGCTGGCTTGAAGATGTTCCATGAACTGGCAGTCAAGCATGGCTTTGCAGAGACTGCTCGTCCTCTGGAGATGTACGAGGGTTGACGTGCCAAGAGCCCCGCGTTTTCTAGCCAGTGTGATCGCGTCGTTGCACCACGACCTGCGATTCGCCCCCGACAAGACGAAACGTCGACAGATGGATGACGCTGAAAGTCTCATGAGGGACATTCAGCCTGAGCAGCTCTATCCACTGGAATACGTGGTCTTTCGCATCACCCGATTTCGCCCGGACCCAAGTGATCATGATGCGACCGTGGTCGGCAGTGCGCTTGTTCGTGATCTCGGGGCCTTCGTGCAAGCCCTGAGTTCCGACATCTCGATGGGGGCGAGTCAGTCTCGAGGTGTTGCCGTGGGATTGGATGAAGTCGCCGGGAAGCTCGGAGTGAATCGTCGGACCGTGCAGCGTCACCGTGGGGATGGGCTTGCACTCCACTGGGTGAGGCGTGATGGGGAACGTCCTTTTCTGGGATGCTTTCCCGATTCCCTCGAGCATTATCTTCAGAGATCACCTGATGGCATGCGAAGGATCCGAGCATGGAATCGAATATCCGATATCGAGCGAAGATCCATTCTCGAGCGGGCAGAGACGCTTCGGTCTTCAGGGTCTG
>DEYM01000171.1:0-2144 GCA_002364555.1 Phycisphaerales bacterium UBA3158
CCGAGACGCCCGATGCCTGATCGACCCACTTACTCCGGCGAGCCTCGATGGCCATCTGCTCGACGATCTCGGCCATGAATCGTGGCACCAGAACGGGATAGTCGTCCTCCAGTTCGAGGACACCATCCTCGGCCGACTGGGAACGGGTGATCTGGATTCCCAGATCACGGTCACCGGGATAATGCGTCACGACGGTCGTCCCGATGCGGTCCTTCAACTGTGGAATGACCTTGCCCGATCTGTTGTAGGTCGAGGGATTGGCACTGAAGAGCACGCAGACATCGAGATCGAAGGAGACCGGATAGCCCCGGATCTGGACATCACGTTCCTCGAGGATGTTGAAGAGACCCACCTGGACGAGATCGTCGAGGTCGGGCAGCTCGTTCATGGCGAAGAGACCGCGATGCATCCGTGGAATCAGACCGAAGCTCAGCGCCTCCTCGGTATTGAGGCTGGCACCAGCCGAGAGGATCTTGGCCGGATCGATCTCACCGATGAGATCCGCGAACTTCGTTCCGGGTGCCAATCGCTCCGCGTACCGGTCGTCCCTGTGCCACCAGGCAATGGGGATCTCGGAGGGATCGGTGTTCTTCACGAGCTTCCGACCTTCCTGCGTGATGGGAGACGTCGGATCCTCGTGCACGGATGAACCGGGGATGTCGAGATAGGGCGTCCACTCGTCGAGAAAGCGAACCATCAGTCTCATCAGTCGACTCTTCGCCTGACCTTTCTCACCGAGAAACAACATGTCGTGACCGGCGAGAATCCCGTTGATGATCTCGGGTACGACGGAATCCTCGTAGCCCAGGACACCGGGAAACAGAACGTCTCCATTCTTCATGGCCTGAACAAGGTTGTCTCTGAGCTCCTGCTTGACGGAACGCGAGGTCCAGTCGGAGTCGATGAGCTGGGCAAGGTTGGTCGGTCTGGCTGGTGCCATCGTGGTATTCATTTCGGGGGTTCTCCAGGGTGCGATGCGTCATGGTAGGAACACTGCCCCGCCGAGGCTGCCACATTTCCATGTCCATTGATACTTCTTGGATCCCCGGCGGCCATCAGCCCCCGGCCAAGAGTCCATCAGCCACGTCAACTCCGCTGAGGACCGCCTGCTCGATGGATGGATCGCCCGTCCAGTCCCCCGCCACGGATACTTTCGGCGGAAGTCCGCACTTCAATCGGGACAGATCACCAGCAGGAAGTCCATCTGGAATGAAGGATGTGGCCACATGCTGCCATTGGCTGGAATCAATGCCCATGACGACACCGGCCTGGGTGCGAACCACGTCCAGATCGATTTGCGAGGAGCGATCTCCACCAGGCTTGAGACTCACGAGCATCGTCTGCCATCCGTCCTCGACGTATCCGGAGGCGACGGCGCTTGGACTGCACACCAGATTGACCTGGCCTGATCCACTTCCGTTGAGGTGGATCAATGGAGGCAATGCATCCGAGGAAGTCTTCTTGAACTTGAAATGGACGGCCGTCGTCCCGCTCCAACTCGCGGAGGAGACGAGTGATTCCATACCGAGCAGATGCGCAGTGGCATCCCATGGAAGCGCCAGAACCAGCTGCTTCCCCTCGACATGCGAACCATCCGCCAGCACCACTCCCCCGTCGCCATCCAGGGAATCGACCCGACACCCCAGTTCGATGCGATCACGAATTGGATCCGCCATCGCCTCGGCAAGCTGCTGCATGCCTTCATGGGGAAGCTCCGCGTGACCAGTCGCGAATCGATCGAGCGTCTTCAGGAAACGATGCGACGATACCGACAACGTCTCGTCGAGAAACACGCCGCCGAAGAAGGGACGTAGAAAGGCCTCGATGAAGTGTTCGCGGAAACCGGCTCGTCTGATCACGTCCATCGCGGTTCCCGGATGGGTATCTCCACGCTTCAGGGACCGTGCCCAGCGCCGGCAGCGAGCCGCTCCACGGATATCACGCCAGCCCACGAGTCCGCGACGAATCGGATCAAGGACCGACAGCGGTGAACGCTTGGGATCGATCACTCGGACATGCACGGCACCGTCCCAGACGACGGCGCCATCGATGAATGAATGCCTCTTCACGACTTCCCGCGGGACCAGCGATTCCAGACAGGAATAGTTCGACATGGACACCTGGAACCCGAGATCGCACCAGGT
>DEYM01000171.1:2538-8521 GCA_002364555.1 Phycisphaerales bacterium UBA3158
GATGAACCTGCGGCCGCCAGCGTTCTGGCACAGGCCAGTCCGGCCATGCCCGCTCCGATCACCAGTATGGAATCCCTGGAACTCATGACTGCCTGTGTAACCGATCTTTCAGAAGCGTGATGATCGTCGCGAATGCCTCGTCGCATCGAGTCGATTGAGTCACCATACCCAGATATCCATGCACCAGATCCGGCTCGATCTGGATATGGACCGGAACACCATCAGATTCGAGCCTCCTGGCGTAGGCCAACCCTTCATGGAACAGAGGATCATGCGATGCCAACGTCACGATCGCCGGTGGCAGATCCGCAAGAGACTCGGCTCTGATGGGACAGGCCCGCCAGTCCTCTCGCATCGATGGATCGGGACAGTAGTGATTCCAGAACCAGATCATCGACGCTCGCTCGAGCAGGAACCCCTCGGCATGGCTTTGCATGCTTGGGGTCTCGAAATCGGCATCCATCACCGGATAGATCAGACACTGGAATGAGAGTTCAGGCGAGCCCTCGTCTTTCAACGCAATTGCACAGGCGGCGGCGAGATTGCCCCCGGCACTGTCACCGGCAATCGCGATGGAGGCACCGGCAACCCCGCCGATCTCACCCAGATGATCACTCGTCCATCGAACAGCCGCCAGACAGTCCTCCAAGGGGATCGGGAACGGGCTTTCAGGAGCCAATCTGTAGTCCACCGACACGACGATGCAGTCGGCCTCGAGACTGATCCGTCGAACCGTCGAGTCCACTCCATCAAGATCGCCCAGTACCCACCCACCTCCATGGAGGTAGACAAGCACCGGCAGCGGCGAAGCCGGTGACGGGTTGTAGATGCGCACGTCAATCGAACCTCCATCGACCGGAATCGATCTCTGATCGACGCTGGCAACGGATGGTGGAGATGGATCGGGAATGAACAGGCTTCCCACCCAGTTTCTCGCCTGAGTGGCCGACATCTCGACCAGGCGAGGTTGATCCGGCTGGTTCATGACATCGAGAACCGAGACGGTGTCCTTATCGACCGGAAGAGGTGTGGGCATGACGCTGGTCATTGCTCCATGATCGCACCCCGGATCCAATGCGGCAAATCCTGCCACCACCGACGGATACCTCAGTCAACGACACGACGTCGAGGGGTTTCAATCATTCATCGTCCGCTGGAGGCGGATTGAGGCATCCGTACTCCCTGAGTTCAGGCAGCGTCATCCAGTGCACCTCATCCGCCGAGGCGGAACTGAGTGTGAACCAGTAGAACGCCTCTGGTATTCCCATCTCATCGTAGAATTCGAGATAGGGCCGATGCTCCTCGTGGTCACGAGGTAGCTGATCACCGTCATCCCCCATCCAGCTCCAGGTATGGACACCGACCATGGCTCGCTCACCACAGGTCCTGTGGCGACCAGCGAGGAAGAGGTCCGTACCTCCCGAGGCGACCAGACCGCCTCTGGGAACATGGGTATCGAGACCATGCCGCCGGATGTACCGACAGGCCCTGAGATTCGCATCATCATCAAGGGAACCGAGTATGTAGCTCAGCTCGAGTGTCTTCACTTCCGGGTGCTCGAACAGGAGCCTCAGCACATCCGCGGGAAAACGCGTGGTCAGCACACCCTCGATTCGGGCCGTGTCGCCGTCTATCTCGAAGGTCGCCTCCTTGTTGTCCGCTCGATAGGCACGCTCGACTTCCTTCCGGCTCACATGACCATCGAGGTCGAAATCCATCTCAAGGAGATAGGGCCACTCGGATCCGGCTTCATCTGAACTGATGGTCTGGGAACGATCACGGTCGAGTCGAAGAAGGAGCGATCGTATCTCCTCCTGAATCTCGGTCTCGTCGTAGAACAGAGGCTCCAGCTGACCCGCCTGCATCATTTCCCCGGGCGTGATGAATCCATCCTCATCGGAGTCGATCACATCGATGTACTCCAGAAGTTCATCGTCCATCTCCCGGCGGGACAACTTTCCGTCCTTGTCCTGATCGAGATCTTCGAAGAGTCTCTCGATGTCGTCCTGTTCATCCTCATGCCATCGGGCCAGCAGTTCGGCGACGGCTTCCGTGGTCAACTCCTCACCACCGATCTCCTCCTGCATCACCAGGATCGCGTCCATGGACTCGTAGGGATCGAGCACCCCATCACCATTGGTGTCGAGGAGGTCGATGGTCGGCAGAACGAGTGGCTCCTCCTCCGCCAGAACCGGACTGGAGCAGAGCAGACACAGACAGCATGCCATGCCTGATGTCATCGATGCCCGGGCATATCGCTTTGGATTTCTCATGTGACGAGCATATCAGGACGGTTCATTCGATCGGATAGTCGAATTGCAGAGGGCTACGAAGCTGGTGATACCGGGGATCATCCATGACATCCTTGATTTGACGGCTCAATCGCGATTCCAATTCATCGCGATCCTCCGGAAAACCGATGCCCAGCCACCCGGGCTCCATGCCAGCCCGAAGCACGACCACCTGCTGATAGAACTCGACCACATCGCAACTGGGATCACGACAGTCACCGCCGTAGTCGGCGGGATGGCCGGGGCAATCGTTCTCGGGATGCTGCCAGAAATCGCATTGCGCACGTGTGGTTTCACGGGCGATCACCGAATCCCAGTCATCGACACCGAAGATCTCGGGATAGACCTCGCTGAAACCGAACTGGGTCATGAAGTGATGGATCTCCTCGACCATCACGGCACGAGCATGTTCGTCGGGCGTGTTCGATCGCACCTCCATCCACCATTCGGGAATGATGATGTCGTAGCCCAGGGCACGCTCGAGTATCGGAAGCTGCTCCTCTTCCCAGCGACGATCGTCCATGGGCATCGCCAGCCAGCATTCATCGTGTCGAGCCAGTTCCGCCGCCACCTGCGGATCATCCACCACGCCATCCATGTCCTGATCCATCATCTCAGCCAGAATGGCCGCCGACTGTGTCACATACGCGGGCGGCATGTCCTCATCCGCAGCCAGCAGCACGCCAAATGGCATCGACACCTGCGTGAAGCCGGCCTGCTTCAAGGCCTTGCGTTGACGCATCGTCAGAGACCATCGGGCATCATCCGGATCGGAGATTCGAATCGATGGCGTCTCGACGTTCACCGGGGAAGCCGACATGGATCCATGGCATCCCGACAGGAGGATCATGCAGACCGTCGATGCCATGGCGACAAGACCGTTTCCGACTGGCTTCATGTGAAATTCCCGGCTGTTCTACAAGGGCCGTATGCGGACTTGTGAATCGGCAAGCGGATGCTCGAGCGCCTGACGGATGAGTCGATTGATCTGATTCTCATCGAAGGCCACCGGCGCGGAGATGATGATGACGAGACGACGCTTCTCATCGAAGGCCGCATTGACCACTCTCAGCTTGGAATTCCTGATCCGACCCAGAATGGCCTCGCCTTCGGATTCGAGCACCTCATGGATTTCCTTCGCGGAAGCCGTGATTCGAATTCGATAGGCCTGGGACTTGTCGATGAACCAGATCAGCAGCCAGCCGATGATGGTCACGAAGACGGCCAGCGCCAGCTCGGACATGCCGCAGGCAAGTCCGATGATCACCACCAGGATGGCCTTGAAGTTGAGTTCCTCGTCACGGAGATTGGTCCGGAACCTGATGAGACCACCGATGCCGAAGATGACCAGCGCCATCGCCGGCTGCGCCATGACGATCTCTGCAACCGTCGCACCGATGAGACCCAGCAGAAGCAGAACACGCTGACCACCGAGCAGCCGATCGGCATTGGCCGCGGACAGGCTCCTGGGATGCCACGCGATGACCGCCGATAGTCCGATCGCGAACACGTAGCCCAGCACCAGAGCGGCGATGAACCAGGGCATCGTGAATTCGGCCAGTGGCTTCAGCAGACGATCGGGTCCGTCATCGGGAAGGACACGTGCCCCTGTGGAGAAGAGGTCCGATACCGAGTTGTAGGCGAGCAGCAGCATCGAGGTCCAGCATACAATCAAAGTCGATGCCCCTGCGACTCACAGTCATGACCATTTTCCTTCTCCTTGGAAGCTGCAAGGAGATCAGCCAGTCCGATGTCTCTTCGGAGCCTCAGCAAATGACGACCTCGTGGTATCTCGACCTGCACGGTGGCAAGGACAACCCGGGTGCAAACAATGTGGTGGGTCTGACTTCCGACGGTGAAGGCACCGTCATCATCCCCAGTGAAGACACCTTCCCAGACGACTTCAGAATCATGAAGCCTCGCGCCATGCTGCTTCTCGATGATGGCAGGCTCGTCCTGACCTCCAGTCAGCAGAACCATGCCGGCCTGTTCATCTTCGGCTTGCCCAACTGGCAGGGTCGTCGAGCGTTCCTGGATGCACTTGCCGTCGAGAGTCCGGAGAACCCACTGCTGTCGCATCCCTACGGCATGACCAGGGGACCCGATGGCTCCATCTATGTCAGTTGCCAGGATTCGTCGACGGTGCTTCGCTACGGCAACCCGCTCTCAGACCAGGGCGGCAGACCCATCACCGCCTGGCCGAAGGTGGGAGCAGCCTGCTGGATCCCTCCACACAAACACCACAAGCATGGTCTGCATGCCCCGAGGGGAATAGCGTTCGGATGGGACGATCATCTCTATGTCTCCGATCGCGACAAGGGCATCTCGGCCTGGAACGCCAAGGGCACGTTCGTACGTGTCGTCGCCGACAAGGATTCAGGTCTGATCAAACCGATCCAGATCGTGTTCGATTCACAACAGCGACTCTTCATCGGTGATCGAGGCGCCCACACCGTATGGATCATGGATGGTCCCGACAGCAAGCCGCGTCGTTTCATACCTGAAGACACCCATCAACCCAAGCTGCCCTCCGCCCTGGCGATTGATGAGGATTGGCTCTATGTCGGCGACCGGGACAGACGGGAGATCAGACGATACAGGCTCAGTGACGGAACACCGGACGAGAAGATCTGGCTGCGGGATCTGCCCGACAGTCCGGAATTTCTTCTGAACGTGATCCCGGGCAACCCGGATCGAAGATGATCTCCCCCGAGCCGTGGACGGCCTATCATGCTGCCCACACAAGAGGAGTCCCATCATGATCGAAGTCGGCAAGAAGGCACCAGCATTCAATCTCAAGGATCAGGATGGTGTCAGCCATCGACTCAGCAGCTATGCGGGCAAGACCGTGGTGCTCTACTTCTATCCGAAGGATGACACCTCCGGCTGCACCAAGCAGGCCTGCCAGTTCCGGGATGATCTCCCAAAGTTCAAGCGATCAAAGGCCATCGTGCTGGGTGTCTCGCCCCAGGACGTCAAGAGCAAGGCCAAGTTCGCCGGCAAGCACGATCTGAACTTCCCGATCCTGGCCGACGACGAGGCCAAGATCTGCGACAAGTACGGGGTGTGGCAGGAGAAGTCCATGTACGGAAAGAAGTACATGGGCGTCGTCCGCACGACCTTTCTCATCGGTCCCGACGGCAAGGTCAAGGAGAGATGGGACAAGGTCAAGGTGCCCGATCACGCCGAGGCCGTGCTCGAGGCGGTGAAGTCGATCTGACCGCCCCCGCCGTCGTTGATTCAGTGAGACATCCTCAGGATCCGGACTTGCAGCATCCCGCGAGACGGCGACCATCGTTCTCCGCCTTGCCGCTCGAGTCGTACTTGACGATGTTCTTCTTGGAGATCTTCTTCGCATTGTGACAGTCGGCCTTGTGGAAGACCTTGCTGCGGGCGGACGCGACGAACTCGCCGTCCACGGAAGCCTGACTGGAGGACTTGCTCGATGAGGACGACGCTGAACCGGAGGTGGTCGCCTTGGGACGATATCCCTTGAGGGCATTGCCCATGGCCGATCGCGGCCATGCCTCGGACTCGACCGTGGAACCGGCCCCATCGACGGGAACCAGATCGACGGCGATGGGATAGTGGTCGGATGCATAGCCGGGTGGAATCGGATTGTTGCGCCAGTCGTACTCCTCGGCCGATGTCCCCAGCACGAATCCGCTGCCCGTGACCAGCTCACCGGTGGC
>DEYM01000151.1 GCA_002364555.1 Phycisphaerales bacterium UBA3158
CTCTTCGAGATCCGGCCGCTGGACGCTATACTGCTTGGCTCGCCCGGGATCGGGTACCAGTTCAGGACATCGTGTGAAAGTGTTTTCACCGCCTGACTTGCTACCTGTCTTTTACCAACCTGCGGACGCGACCCGCAGTAGCCATTCCCGGCAGTCGCACCCGTGAAAACATGGTTGATTTTAATCTTATTGCCGATCTGGGAATCCAACAGGATGACGCCGACGCACTGATCCGTTCTCAATTGAACGCCGAAGTCGCCGAAGGCGACATGTCGAGTGTCCTCAGCGGTGAAATGCAGCAGTACAGTCGAGGCAAGATCCTTCAGGGCAAGGTCGTCGGCAAGGCCGGAGACGACGCCATCGTCGATGTCGGTCTCAAATCCGAAGGTCTTGTCAACAAGAACGAATTCGATAACTGGGACACGCTGACCGCCGGTGACGAAGTCGAAGTCCTGCTCGAGGATCTCGAGGATGCTTCCGGCATCATCAAGCTCTCCAAGCGCAAGGCTGATCGAATCCGTGGATGGGAACGAATCCTCGAGACCAAGGCCGAAGGCGACATCATCGAAGGTCGCTGCATGCGGAAGATCAAGGGTGGTCTTCTGGTCGACATCGGCGTTCCGGTATTCCTGCCGGCGTCCCAGGTCGATGTCCGTCGTCCAAGCGACATCGGGGAGTTCATCGGCAAGACCATACGTGCCGAAGTTCTCAAGATCGACGAAGAGCGACGCAACATCGTCATCAGCCGCAGAAAGCTCATCGAGCGAGAACGCTCGGAAGCCAAGAGCCGCCTGATGGATGCCATCGAGGAAAACCAGCTCGTGACCGGAACCGTGACCAATATCGCCGACTTCGGTGCATTCATCGATCTCGGCGGCATCGACGGACTCCTCCATATCACCGATATGAGCTGGGGCCGGGTCAATCACCCAAGCGAGATCTGCAAGGTCGGCGAGGAGATCGAAGTCAAGATTCTCAAGATCGATCGCGAACGAGAGAAGATCGCGCTCGGCCTCAAGCAGAAGCAGGAATCGCCATGGGAGGCGATCGAAGCCAAGTTCCCCGTCAACAGCCGAGTCAAGGGTGCTGTCGTCAGCCTCGTCTCGTATGGAGCGTTCATCGAGCTGGCAGAAGGCATCGAAGGCCTCGTGCATATCTCAGAGATGTCGTGGACACGCCGAATCAACCATCCCAACGAACTGGTCAATGTCGGCGACGAGATCGAAGTCGTGGTCCTGGACATCAATCAGGACAAGCACGAGATCTCACTGGGAATGAAGCAGATCGAAGTCAATCCCTGGGAACTGGTTGCCGAGAAGTACCCACCCGGAACCATCATCGAAGGACAGGTTCGAAATCTCACGAACTACGGTTCGTTCATCGAGATCGAGCCGGGCATCGACGGCCTGCTGCATGTCTCCGACATGTCGTGGACCGAGAAGATCTCCCATGCCAACGAGAAGTACAAGAAGGGCGATCCGGTCGAGTGCGTGGTACTCGACATCGATCAGGACAAGCAGCGCGTCGGCCTAGGCGTGAAGCAACTGACCGAAGACCCATGGGTAACCGCCATTCCGGAAGCGTACAAGCCAGGCATGGTCGTTCACGGAACAGTCACGAAGATCACCAACTTCGGTGTCTTCGTGCAGCTTGAATCCGGACTTGAAGGACTCCTCCATATCTCGGAACTCTCGGATGAGAAGGTCGATGATCCGCAGGATGTCGTGAAGCCCGGCGATGAAGTGGACGTCAAGATCCTCAGAGTTGACACCGATGAACGCAAGATCGGCCTCAGCCTCAAGCGTGCCATGTGGGGCGACGCCGATGGGCGAGAAGATCAGCCTCAGGATGATTCGGACATGACGCCAAAGCCAACTCGCGGCGGTATGGACGATCACGGTGCACTTGGAACGGACAAGATCACGCTCTGATCTTCATTCTGGCCCTGACCATCTGGCGCCCGGTGCATCCAATGCATCGGGCGTCTTTTATTGGCTCAGGGTCTCCCCTAGCACATGGCCACGAAGACCAGTATTGACAGGAGCAACAGTCGCTTGTGATTGCTGTTGAGTTGAATAATGTCTGTAAAGGTCATTTCTGATCCCATCTCTCATGTCTGTGGTGCTGTCATCGAGTCAGCACTCTTTGCTTACCAGTAGGATGCATCAATGCACATGCCTGAATCGATGAAATGCGGAAGAGGCCCTTTTCAGCAACCTCAATGCGATATTCGCTCTTTCGGTCCATTCCGTCTGAAACACCTGTTGCTCCAGATCAACATGTTGTTCGTTTCGATGTTGCTTCTGGGCATCATGTCCCCAAGAGCACAGGCGGAACTGGATCTCGAGACCTGTGTTGGAAGCTGGCTCGATGCCCGAAGCTGGGTTGATACCCTCGCGGTCCCGGAAAAGACCGTCAGTACATCGCTGGTGCCGGATGCTTCAGCAGCCTGCATCATTCTTCGTCATCGAGGAAGAACTGTCGGAGTCGGCCTGGCCCATTCGGATGGGATCGATTCCTCGGGAATGCCGTTGATTCAGGATGCGACGAGAAAAGCCATTGAATTGGCCATAGAGGATCAGACCATAGAGTCGCTTCCGGAATCCGTCCGCAAGGAGGCCGGAAGACATCTCGTCATGGAAATGGAGATCGCCGGACCCCTGCAGGCACTGCTCGGCAGGAGCATCGAGGTGGCCGCTGAACGGATCCAGCCAGGTGTCCATGGAATCGCCATGCGATACGGAGAGCGATGGTGGTTTGAGTTTCCATCTCAGCTGCGAATGTCCAATGCCGCGGCTGGTCCACAACGAATTCTCGCTCTGGCACTGGCCAGTGAACTCTCCCCAAGGCAGATCGAGACGCTCAGGAGTTCTGGCGAAGTCAGTCTGTATCGATTTGAAACAATCGATCTGGCCCAGTCACAGGCGGATCAGATGCCTCAGATGCTGACCTGTGGTGACATACCCGTGATCCAATCCGAGGTGACTCCCGATCGAGTCGTGCAGACCAGGGATGCATTGGCGAGGCATCTGCTTGGCAGGATCTTCACCACTACCGATGGGACCAAACTGGTCGGAAGCTACACACCACTCGCCTCTTCGTTCAAGACACAACCACCGACCGAGCGTGAACGTGCGATGGTGGCGTTGGCACTGGCGAGATACTCGGGTAATCCGGCCGTCGATCCCGAACTGGCAAGCTCCGCCCGGACGGCGGCAGCCGAATTGATCGAGGGATCATCCTCGGAGGATCAGATGAACGCCTCAGGCGATCCGCTTCAGGCTTCCGCCATGTATCTGGCCGCGCAGGAGTTGAATCTCGGAAGTGACTCCAATCGAATCGATCTCATCAGGAATCATGTCCTGAGTATCCGCGACTTGGATGATCTGGCTGTTCGAAAGCGGGCGCCGAGCCTGGTATTCGCCTGCGCCGCATTGATCCAGA
Source organism: Phycisphaerales bacterium UBA3158 (assembly GCA_002364555.1). GTDB lineage: Bacteria > Planctomycetota > Phycisphaerae > Phycisphaerales > SM1A02 > UBA1668. The sequence goes on from DEYM01000151.1 coordinate 3,445, forward strand.
GCCCTTCGGAGGACGACCGGGATCTGGCCGTCGAGATGGCCAGAAAGGCACGTGACACCATGCCGGTCCAGAAACAGGTCGCATTGCTTCCCTGGTTGGCATGGGTGGAGCGTGCCAATCGACCACGACTGGAGTCACAGGCGGCGAACCCCGATCTCAATGCACTTCAATTCATCCGGCAGCAGACCATGGCGCTCCAATCGGCTCCATCGATCGGCAGCAAGACCTTGAATGCCGGGGGCTACGTGCTCGAACCAGGCCCAAGAGGTGTCACTTCGAGATCCCTTCGACCGGCCCTGTTCATGGCCGAGACGATCAGCGATCCGGGCTATCTTGATTCAGCACAGGATCAGGTGCAGGCTACCCATCAACGTTTTCTGCGATACATGATCCAATTGAGCTGTCGTGAGGATGTTGCCGGAACATGGAGACAGCCTGATCGCGTCATCGGCGGGATACGCGAATCCTGCTGGGATGCGGAACTCGATCCAGTGACCCAGGCGATGGGACTGATGGTTCTATCGGAGCCGCTATCCAGTCTGGATCCATCATCAAGGTGAAATCGGACGTCCGATGACATCCTCCTTGACCCGCTCCGCAATGGGCTTCTCCACAGTCATGTGTCTACCGGTGATTCGAATGGATCGAATGCCCCTGTTCCTGGGTGCTGGAATGGGATATGGAAAGCCGTTGATCTGACGATGTATGTAGCCCGGCGCCCTGACCACCAGATTCGAATCCTGAAACATCATCGTCGCCGCATCACCGCCATTGCTGCCCCAGGCATCCGGTTCGATCAGTCTCTGGATCAGAAGGATGAGCTCCTCCTTTCGCTCCTCGTTCCATTCCCGATCCGAGGGCTTGTCAGAACCACCTCCGGAACCTCCACCGTTTCCACCTCCGGAGCCTCCACCGAGGTTCAGATCGGGCGGGTTGTTGAAATCCGGAATGCTCATCATGAGATCCTCGACTGGATAGATGCGAGTCATTTGAAGACGAGCCTCTCCCATGTGATCAAGCGTGCCCGCATAGACCATTCCCCATCTGAGCTGCCACAGACAGGGTTCCTTCTGGGCAGCGGAACATTGCTCGAGAATCATCTCGAGCACGTTCATCGCAGGCATGTTCTCGAGTTCAATCGTGATCTTCGTATCCGCGATGATGCCATCCGAATTCGACTCTTCCATGTAACCGATCTGGAATCGCGTCCCCAATCGTTTTTCAAGCCAGCCCATCGCATCCTTGACCGGCACATCCCTGAAGTCGACGTCCAGATCCGTATAGATGAGTCGACTGAGCATTTCAGCGTCTCGATCCTGATGATTCTGTTCGGCATGCCAGCGTTCCTGCACCTGATTCCAGCGATCGGTGACGTTCTGTCCAAGACCGCTCTGACTGGCGACGAACAGAACCAGCAGACCACTGAAAACATGTCCCTTGAACAGATCCATGAGCCAACTCCTCGAAACGTCTCCTGACCTCATTCGTGCCTGAGCGCCTGAATCGGATCCTGACGACTTGCGATCACCGCTGGATAGATTCCAAACACCACTCCGGTCGTGGATGCGACCAGGAACGAGACGATGATCGACCAGCCTGTTATCTGGGCTTCGAAACTGATGTTGACATCGATGAGACGCTGAATGGATCCAAG
>DEYM01000120.1 GCA_002364555.1 Phycisphaerales bacterium UBA3158
ATCTTGATCACACTCACCCAGATCGTGTAGCTGCCTCTCTCGAAGGCATCCGATGTACCACCAGGCTCGAGCCCTTCAAGGTGCGACTTGTAGAACTCCGCCACTTCGATGTCGGCGACGCCACCTTCACCCATCTTGAATTGATCCCAGACGCCGTCGTCGGGAACATCGGCCCAGGCAGCGACCACCTCGAAGTGATCACCGGCCTTGAACATGTCCTTGATGGTCTGGATCTTCTCCTCGCCACCTTTCGTGCGCACTCGAATTCGCCCGAGTGTGACGGTCGGATCCGGCTGGAACTGGGATTTCCTGGCGTTGTAGAGGCGCTCCACATCCTTCCAGGACATCACGATGTTGGGCTGGATCTTCTCCTGCATGAGCGTTCTGATGAGCAGCTGATCCTCCTGCATCTTCAGATACTCTTCCCAATTCAGTCCCTCTTCGCGCATGATCTGCTGCTCGGCTTCACCGAACACGCCGCCTCTTTCACCGACGAGTTCCTCGCGGAGATTCTCCATGAACGCCATCAGCCCCGTCTTTTCCTGCGAACTCAGGGAAGCCCTGGCCTCGGAGAGATAGAGTTCGTTGAGAACGAGATCCTGAAGCTGCGAAGCCACCAGCTTGATGAGTGTTCGCTGGAACTGGTCCCACTTGGGAGGCGTGCTCTCCTCGACGAGCCTGAGATACTCGGCATTCAGCTGATCCGCGACGGGACCAAGCACTTCATCCGCATAGAGCGGGCGTCCATTGACCTGACCAACCAGAGAGTCGACGACGACTGATTCACCCGGCGCCACCCGGACATCGAAGAAGGTCTCCGATTCGATGTCGTATCCGGTGAAAAAATCAGCTTTTTCTGGAAGCCGAAATCCAGAGACAATCAGAGCCTCATCAGCCTCGACGGGACCCAGTGGCACATCGTCCAATCTCGAATCATCGGCAAAATCGGCAATGGCAAGCCTGCTGGCGACCCCTTCCTGCTGGGGAAGGCGGGACCCTCCGCACCCAGTGGAAAGAATGGCTGCGATGAAGGTGAACAGTCCCCATTGGAGTTTGCCGCTTTTCATGTCACGGATGATTCTACACATGCTCAGCCATCCACGCGGACAACGTATACTTTCCGCTCTGAAAACCTCCTCTGCTGGAAAGGACCGACCAATGACGCAGGATGAAACACCCAAGATTCAGGTTGACTCTGATTGGAAGGCCCAGGCCAAGGCAGAACAGGAAAAACTGGCTGCCAACGAAGCCTCCAGCGAAAAGACTGACGATCCCCGTGGTCTGCCTCCGGCAGATTTCAAGGGGCTCATGAGCATCCTCGCCTCCCAGGCCATGATGGGACTGGGCATGGTCCAGGACCCCGGTGGCAAGGGCGTCATGATCGATCTGGAAGGTTCCAAGTTCGCCATCGATCTCCTGGGAGTGCTCCAGGAGAAGACAAAGGGCAACCTCGATGACGAAGAGGACAAGGAACTGACCCAGCTGCTCACCGAGCTCCAGTCACGATTCGTGCAGATCACTCAGTTGATTGCTCAACAAGCCGCCGCGGGCGCACCCGGCATCGATGCCGGCGGCGATCCAGCTGCCGGTGGTGGAAGTCCGATCATCACACCATGATGCATTCCGTGGCCAAATAGCTGAACTACCAGAGCCAGCTTGAAGCCAGCAACCAGAGATACGCCACGAGCGCCATGGCCTGAATGAACCAGGCCCAGCGTGGCAACATGGCCACCCAGAGAATCGGCATCAGAGCGGTCCAGGCGAGTATGAATCGATCGAACACGAACCCGTGCGTGAATAGATAGAGCCCCCACGCACAGAGCATGGTGATGAACTGAATCCTGGCCACGGTCGCGATCGTCTCGCTAGAACGATACTGGAAAGCCATCGCACCGAATGATCCCAGTCCTCCCAGCCCGATTGCACAGAGAATCGAGATGGGAAGCCATTGAAGCGCCTCATCGGGAGCAAGCCCGACCGCCAGAGAACGCGTGGGCCCGAGGAAGAGCGAAATTGACTTGACGTTGATCGCTTCCCAGGAGTGCGGATCGATCAGATCAGGTGGCACCATGTACCCCATCAGGAAACCCAGCCCGACACCTGCCGGAGCCCACCACCAGAAGACCAGATGGCGGTAACGAGCAAGCCATACCAGCAGGAAGATCCCGAAGAGAATCGCGAATGCAGCCCCGAAATAGGTCAGGCTCTCGAGCCTGAGCCCCAGACCATGCATGCCCTGATAGTCGGAACTGACCAACCCACCCCATCTGATCCACAGCGGAATCCTGAGCAGTCCGGCGATGATGGAAGCCAGCCACCATGGCCAGCTCCTGAACCCATCACGGCAGAACAGCGCCAGGCAGATGCCTCCGGTGATCGGGACGACGTGAATGCGACTGTGCAGCAGCACGATCAGAATGATGGCGTACCAGAACGGTCCCAGAAATCTTCTTTCAGAACCGATCGGATCATCGTCTGATCTTGCGGAACCCCAGATCACCACGGCCAGCATCAGGGCCACACCAAGCACGTAGGACGGCTCACCCATCACCAATTGTGCCAGCAAGGCCTCGAACGGCAACAGGAACAGGCCCAGTGAGACCAGGGGCAACGCCGGCGGCGAGAGGCCGCATCGAAGCGCCAGCCACATCAGCGGCAGGCAGGTCAGCAGGAGGCAGATCAGCGACAGAAGCCGAAGCGTGTTGATGGAATCACCGAACACCTCCGCCCAGATCGCATAGGGCCAGATCATCGCCGGTCCCTTGGCCTCCTGGAAATCGATCGCCGTCTCGACGGACCAGCCTTGTTGAACGAGATCGATGATGGGGACGAGGATGTAGCGTTCATCCCAGGTGGGCCCCTTCTCCATGACGCTGGAGGACCAGCGAAAGAAGAAGGAGAGAACGACAAGCAACGCGATGGAAACGAGAACCCACCAACCGTCTCGACTCCAGTCGAAGGAACGCTTGTGGGCCACGATGCCTTTCATCATCGGATCAAACCTCATCCGATTCCCCTCGGACAGCCAGTATGTTCACATAGGACCGTCCGGGACAGGCCTTGTGCACCTGAGCCGATGAGGCCGACTCGACGGTCCCCAGGGCCTCGTCAATGATCGAGAGCGAGAACCCTGCGGATTCCAGATCTGTCAACAGCGACATTGGATCCGCTCCGGATTCACGCAGCATCCATGGGGTGTACTCGATGATCATCCGCAGTCGACGATTCGCTTCGAGTGTTCGCCGCATGCCCTTGAGCACATTGGCTTCCGCCCCCTGGACATCCATCTTGATCATGTCCACCTTCTCGATACCGGCGGATTCAAGCCAGCCATCGACCGAAACGACATCCGTCTCGACGGTCTGAACACCGACGGAACCCTGACGATACAGTCGATGATCACCCGTATTGAATGTCGACACCTGCAGATGCATTCGACCAGCCGAGTCGGAGACGGCCGCGGGCACGACCGTCACGTTGTCGATCTCGTTGCGATGCAGATTCTCTTCGAGCAGTCCGCGATTGGATGGATGAGGCTCAAAGGCGATCACTCGTCCCTGCTGACCCACACGATTCGCCGCCGGCAAGGCATAGAGACCCACATGGGCACCGATATCCAGAAAGACCATTCCCGCATCGAGAGATTCAAGACACAGGCCACGAGTGAAGGGCTCGTAGGTTCCCGTGGAATGCAACTCGAGCGTGACACCGAAATCTCGTGGATCGACCTTGAAGCACTGCCCATCCAGCTCCACTTCATCCGAATGACGGCGAGAGAGCATCCAGAGTCCCAACCGACGAATCGGCCCCACACCCTCGAGTACTGGACGAATCAAGGGAGCCATTCCGGATCGAAGCTTGTTGAAAAATCGATGACCACTCATGTATTGGGTCCAGTACTGCTTTCAGGAATTGGCGCCAACAGGTCTCCAGTCACCACATTGGCCAGAAGAATGCCCTGTTCACTGAGGTGAAGACGGCCATCGGACCATCTGAGCAACCCATCACGAACATGCTTCTCCATGATCGGCCGGCGACGGGCTCCACCTTCACATGCAAGCATCTCTTCGATGTCGCCTTGCGAAAAACCTTCGATGCAGCGAAGCCCCATCATGAGCCGCTCACCGATACGACCATCCTCATCGAGCCTTTCGAGGTCTCGTATGGGAGAGAATCCGCGAGTGTCCATGTATCGGCCCAACTTGGGGAGATTTCGCCATCTCCAACCTTTCAGATGACCCGATGCGGAGGGGCCAAGCGGCCACCAGTTCCGGTTTCTCCAGTACAGGAGATTGTGTTCGCAGACTTCGCCGGGCCGAGACCAGTTGGAGATTTCGTATTGTTCGAATCCCTCCTGTGCCAGTCGTTCGATGGTCCATTCGTACATGGTGGCTTCGAGATCCTCATCGACGGATTCCACTTCACCTCGATCGAGCCGCCCACGCAATGGCGTGCCAGGCTCGTAGACCAGCCCGTAGCAGCTCAGATGCCCCACCCCCAGGCTGATCGCCTGTTCCAGATCGGCCTTCCATTGATCCAACGTCTGCCCGGGTATCGCGAAGATCAGATCAATGGACAATCTGGAGATCCCAGCCTCACGAAGCCAGATGAGTGATTGTTCAACCTTGGCTGGTTCGTGGAGCCGCTGCAGATTCCCCAGTAGCTCGGGGTCGAAGGACTGAGCCCCGAGACTGACTCGATTCACACCGCCTTCAACGAGCACTCGAGCCAGTTCCGGTGTCACGGTTTCTGGATTGGCCTCGACAGAAAATTCCGTCTCATCTGAGACGAATCGATCTCGCAGGCGGCCAAGCAGACGAGCCAGATCCGCGAGGGGCAGAATCGTGGGCGTCCCCCCTCCAATGAAGACCGAAGTCAATCGATCCGACATCAGCTCATGTGGGGCAGCCTCGATTTCATCGATCATTCGAGTCACAAAGGCTGATCGGTCTTCTTCACGACCTGCCAATGTGAAGAAATCACAGTAATGACATCG
>DEYM01000086.1 GCA_002364555.1 Phycisphaerales bacterium UBA3158
CGTCCAGCCCGATGGACTGGCCACGCTGGCTCAGCTGCCGGTTCCAGCGGGGAGTTGGCGAGTATCGGGCCGCACTGGCCAGATCATGCTTGTCCGGCATGGTGACGAGCTCGAGGTGAGTCCGATCGATCCTCTTGATGGCAGCCAGTCCTCCTGGGAGGTACTCCCGGAGGGATCCGTTCTGGGAATCAGCACATGGTCCTTGATGGTGTCGCTTCTGCTAACGGGCCTGGTTCTCATCATTCTTCTCAGAGGGGGTACGACAACAGAGGCCTCATGGCCGACAGGGGCGATGCCGATGGCTCCCTTTGGCCGTTTGGTTGCATTGGCTGTTGATGCGATCCCGGGGCTCATCGTGACCATGGTGTGGTTCGATGCCAAGCCGAGAATCATTCTGGATGCCTTCTCGCTTTCACTTCTTCCAAAGGAGTGGTTGATCTACGGCCTGCTTGTTCTGATCACCTGTCTTTGGACTCTTTTCTGGGAACTGGCGATTCGTTCCTCCCCGGGTAAATTGTTGATGGGTGCCTACTTGGCGAATTTGGACGGCAGTCGGCCTGCAACTGGTCGGTTGATCCTGAGATCGGCCTTCAAATGTCTGATGCTGCTGTTTCCAATACTCATGGTCACTGCCTTGAGGCCACCATCACTGCAGAGTCTTGGAGATCAGTTCTCTCGAATTCTTGTTCTGGAACGTGTGGCTCGCAAGCCGGCTCAAGATGATCAGGAATGAGAGACATCGATTCGCTCAATGAGATTTGTGATAAAGACGCCTCTCTGGGATATCCAGAAAGGGCTTTAGTCATGGAATGCACGCTCCTCCGCCGATAGAACGAAACGGCAGTGAACGGAGTCACTGTGATTTCATAACCCCAAACAGGCTCAGGATGAGCAGATCGCCTATCGAGCGATCGAAAGGGGACGGCGAGCATGGCCGATGACGCGGCTTGGAACAAGGATGTTCCGGGCGAACGTGAGAGAGAAACCCTGCTGGGTCACAGCGATCAATTCAGTGGAGGGGCACACCCCTCCTTGCTGAAACGATGGTGGCCAGCATGTCTGGTCGCTTCGGCAACAACAGTGCTTGTTGGAGCGATTGTCGTGCTCCTTGTTCAATCGTCCGATTCAACAGCTCACCAACTGGAAATGGCCTCCAAGGCTATTCAGGCGGGTGAATATGACTTGGCAGCTGCTGAACTTCGCTCCATTCGATTCGATCTGGAGGAGGTCCCAGACGAGTCCGAGCTGGCTGAATATCACATTCTGGCGGCGGATCTGATCAGAGCTCGGGAGTCCGCCACAAGTCATTGGATACCGGCCAATGCTGAAAAAGTGGTTGCTCATCTGGGTTCGGCGTACAAATTTGGCGGTAACTTCGCCGCCAAGGACTATGAAACACTGGCTTTGGCGCATGCCTATGCAAACCAGTTGGCAGCTTCCGAAGACGCATTGAAGGGGCTGATCGCTCATTCTGAACCGATTTCGGATGACATCCATCAAGCTCAGATTCTGACTGTTCGAAGAGCTCAGGCTGGAAAGGCCGGAATCGAGTCCGGTCTGATGGCAGCTGAACGTCTGCCGTTCCTGAAGGCCTTGAGGGAAGATGTCTCCGCTACTCCGGATGATTTGATCTGGACCTCGGCCACCATCGCCAGAATTCATCTTGATGCTGGAGATCCTGCGGATGCCGCCATCGGATTGCATCGAGCCATTCGAAGACTCGAAAGCAGGGGCGGTCCAGCCTCTGCAGAACTGCTCGTCCTGCTTGGTCGTTCGAATCGTGATCAGGGGCAGCTCGATACGGCTCTCAGGCCACTTCAATACAGTCTTGACATAGCTAGACCCCAGGATCCTGTTCGGGCCGAGGCCATGGTCATACTTGGTGATGTGATGAGCCGTCAGGGCGATCTGGAGACGGCCAGGGGCTGGTACGAACGATCAATCAGTGACTTTCCATCATCTCCGAGTGTTCTGGCAGCGCTGGCTGGAAGAGGTCGTGTTCGAGATCTCCTGAATCAGCCGGATCTGGCCATGACGGATTTCAGAGAGGCAACAAGGCGTCTTGCTCGAGGAGATCGACATCCTGATGTCAATCTGGCAACGATGGAAGCTGTTCTGCTGGATCGGTTTGAATCATCTCTGACTCAAGGTGAAACACTGCATGCACTGAGGCTGGCACGTCTGGCTGGCTCACTTCGTCCAGAGGATCAGCGGGGGACACGCGTGTTGACCGCCATCGCGGTCTCGGCCGGTCAGGTCGCGTCCGATCGAACGGATCGCATGGAGTCCAGAGATACCGGATGGGATGCTGACGAATGGGATGACATCCTGGAATTGCATGCGGAAGCCGGTGGTTCGTATCTCGCTGCGGCCAATACATCCAGTCAGGATGAACTCGGCTGGTCGGATGCGATGTTCCAGGCGGGACGGCATCTGGATGCCGCGGGACGACAACGACAAGCAATCGGCGTCCTGACGGATTACGTCAATGCCGCCGACTCGAGGGATCCGCGTCGAATAGAGGCCATGTTCAGACTTGCCCAGGCATTGGAGGCCGATCTCCAATGGCAGGAGGCGGCCAACTGGTATGCCCGGATCATCGACAATCATCCCCACAGTCTGGACGCCACGAGGTCATACGTACCCTCCGCTCGGTGTCTGTTGTCACTTGGTCAATCGACCGAGGCCCGATGTCGACTGGAATCGGTCGTCGATGGCGAGACGACCCTGATGCCGGGATCCGAGGATTATCGAGACACCCTGGTCATGCTCGGTCGACTGTCCATATCCGAAGAGGAATACTCCGATGCCGTGAATCGACTTCGTGAAGCGGCAGATCGATGGCCGGACCATCCGGACACCGCTCTGGTGCTCTTCGACATCGCCTCCGCACGCCGATCGCTGGCTCAACAGATCGATGGCCAGTTGAATCACGACAAGCTTGCACCCAACAGACGTCAGCAGCTGACGGCTGATCGTCTTGAAAATCTTTGGGAAGCGGCACTGACCTTCGATCAGGTCATGGAACGGCTTTCCGATGCACAGCCGCCCACGCCCGCACTCCAGCGTTGGCAGCGTGCCGCCGCCATCTCCAGATCCGATTGCCTGCTCGAGACCGGGCGACTGAAGGAGGCCATCGTGGGATACGAGGCCGTTGCTCGGACATGGCCTGATCATGCGGCTGCCATCCACGCGCTTGTTCAGGTGGCATCCGCCTGGACGACTCTTGGTGAATTCGATCGAGCCGATTCCGCTCACAATCGCGCCTTGAAGCGACTCGGCGACATTCCAGACGAGCAGCTCGATCAATCCGAGGGATTCATGAATCGAGAGGTCTGGGAGCGATGGATGAACACCGTTCCTGTTGGAACCGATCTCTTTGCTGGAGTGCCGATAGCAGAATGACTTCTACCGGAACATCGAGGATGGACATGGATTCACTGGTGGCGGTGATGTCGAATGATCTGGAGAACCAGCGATCACTTCTGCAGAAGCTGCTTCATCTGGCCACGGCACAGAGACGACTGATCGAATCGGCCGAACATGATTCGCTTCTGGCCTTGGTTCATGAACGGCAGGCGATCGTCGAGGAACTCGTCACGGTGAGATCGTCAGTGAACGACAATCTGGAATCACTTCGGGAACAGGCGGACAGCCTGAGTGATGAGAATCGCCAGTCGCTGCAGCGGAAGATGGACGAGACTCGTGAACTCTCGAAGCAGGTTCTGGCGATTGACACCCAGGACGTGGACAGGCTGATGGAAACCAGAAGCACTTGTCAGGAAAAGCTGGCGGGAATGACCCATGTGATGAATGCCAGAAAAGGCTATCAGCACAGTGGACAGTCCTCTCCTCGATTTGCGGATGCGAAGGGATGAGCATGTCTCCATCATCGACATCTCAAGTGGACGACATCCCAGCCGGGAGAAATCCTGGCGCGGCCGGCATGGACATGGGGCAGCTCCAGGATCTCATGCAATCCTTCAATGTGACCGCTGAAAGACTTCATGAGACCCATGAGACGCTCTACAGCCAGGTCCAGACTCTGGAGCACGAGCTGGCCGAAGCCAACGATCAGCTTCGCCGATCACAGCAGCTTGCGGCACTCGGCGAGATGGCGGCGGGTATTGCCCACGAAATACGAAATCCACTTGGCTGCATCCAGCTCTATGCACAGATTCTGGTCGAGGATCTCGAGGACAGGCCCGATTCGATCGATCTTTGTCGAAAGATCGGCACAGCCGTCAGAGGCATGGAGTCGATCGTCAAGGATGTGCTCCAGTTCGCCAGAGACACGTCGCTGCATTCGGAGCAGACAACCATCGGATCGCTTCTCGATCGGGTGATCGAGGACGCCCAGGGGTTGCTCGTGTCCGAGCGGGCGACTGTGACCCGTCGAGATCTCGCTGATCAGGTCATGATCAATGCCGACTTGACGTTGATGACACAGGCCGTCGGAAACATCCTTCGCAACGCCGTCGAGTCCATGATCGACATCGACATGGATCCCAGGGAAGTCACGCTTGAGACCAGTCTGATCCGGAAGCTGAGAGTCGATGGCGATCGCCCGTGCACCGTCTCGATATCGATAGGGGACAGGGGTTGCGGCATCCCCGAGGATCTGATGCATAGATTGTTCAATCCATTCTTCACCACGCGGGCGACGGGTACGGGACTTGGTCTCGCGATCGCACATCGGGTCATCGATGCCCATGGCGGAGACATCGTGGTCGGTTCGCGTGAAGGTGGTGGTTCGGTGTTCGAGATTCATGTTCCGGTTGAATTATCAGGTCAGGCCCTGCCTGAATCTGTTTACGCAGGGGTGCGATGATGGCGAGAATACTCGTAGTTGATGACAAGGAACTCATGCGTGACAGCGTGGGTACGATGCTTTCCAGGCGTGGTCATTCGGTGATCGCGGCAGCCAGTGCGGAGATCGCACTCGAGAGACTGGCGAGTCGTCCGGTCGATGTCGTCGTGACCGATCTGCAGATGCCCGGAATGGATGGTCTCGAACTGATGCGGACGATTCGCGAGCGTGATGAATCCGTTCCAGTGATTCTGATGACGGCGTTCGCCACAGTCGAGACGGCGGTCGGCGCCATGAAAAGCGGTGCCTGGGACTACATCACCAAGCCCTTTGGTGGTGACGAGATGCTGGCCACCATCGAACGAGCCGTGGAACACGCCAAGATCGTGCAGGAGAATCAGGTACTCAAGGTGCAGGTCGCATCAGGTGGGAACATCTCACCCTCGGGTCACGATCTGGTCGGCGGAAGCGATGCGATGAATGAGCTGAGAACCCATCTTCGTCGAGTCTCCGGCAGCCACAGTACGGTTCTCATCTGTGGAGAGTCAGGCACCGGCAAGGAAGTGGCCGCCCGTTGGATTCATGCGAACAGTCCTCGGGCCGATCAGCCCTTTCTCGCGATCAACTGTGCTGCCTTGTCGACCAGCCTTCTGGAGTCGGAGCTCTTTGGCCATGAAAAGGGCGCGTTCACAGGTGCGGACAAGTTGAGAAAAGGCCGTTTCGAACTGGCCGATGGAGGCACTCTGCTACTGGATGAAATCAGCGAGGTCTCTCCGGATACCCAGGCGAAGCTGCTTCGTGTCCTCCAGGAGCGATGCTTCGAGAGAGTCGGTTCCAGCGAGTCCAGGCCCGTCGATGTCCGCATCATCGCGACGACCAATCGAAACCTTTCCAACGAGATCGAGGCGAACAGATTCCGTCAGGATCTCTTCTTCAGATTGAATGTCCTTCCCTTGAACATGATGTCGCTCCGTGAGCATGTCGATGATATTCCCGACCTGACCGAGCATTTCCTCAGAAGGGTGGCTGTTCGAGAAGGCCGGGAGCCTCGTCGTCTGTCCACCGAGGCGCTTGGCTGTCTCCAGGGCTATTCATGGCCGGGCAATGTGCGTGAGCTTGAGAACATCTGCGAACGGGCGGCTGTTCTCGCGGAAGGGGATGTGATCACCGAATCGCTGATTTCCCCCTGGTTGTCATCAGCTCCATCCATGTCGTTGGGCGCATCGTCCATGAAGTCGACCGAGCATGTCGAGATGAACTGTCGGCCACTTGAAGAGGTGGAGCGAGAGGCCATCGTCGCCACGCTTCGCCGTTTCAACGGACATCGCCAGAGGACGGCAACTGCTCTGGGAATCGGTGTTCGCACCCTGGGGCTGAAGCTCAAGAAGTGGAAGGAGGCTCAGCTCGTATCGGCCAGTCTTTGACGATCGAGGCGCAGATCTTGCGCACATCATCCATCTGGCAACGCCCTCATGGCTTCATTGGAGCCCGGTACGGAATTCGCTGGGATACACATCATGATTGATGGCTTGAACAATTCGGGGAGCCTGCCGGTGATGCAGAAGGTCGTCCAGTTCGCGGCTGGAAGGCACTCGCTGATCGCAGACAATGTGGCGAATATCTCGACTCCGGGATTTCGTCCTCTGGATGTCTCGCTCGAGGAATTCCAGTCGACCCTTGGAAATGCCGTCGATGAGCGACGCGATAGTGGTCAGGGGCGATTTGGGGCTCTTGATGTGAACTCTACTTCGACGATCGAGTTCATGAACGACGATGTTTCGCTCCACCCGGTCCCCATGGCTGAAAACCTGATGTTTCAGGATGGAAACGACCGCAGCCTGGAGAAATTGATGCAGGGACTGGTTGAGAACTTCCTGACCTACAGAACGGCGGTCGAGCTGATGAACAATCAGTTCGACATGCTTGATACGGCAATACGAGAACGAATCTGATCCGAATGGAGAACTGACTTGCTCTTTGGCGCCCTTGACATCTCGAGCTCTGGACTGGTCGCTCAACGTCAGAGAATGACGGCGATTGCCGGGAACCTGGCCAACATCGAGACCATTCTCGATGCGGAAGGCAACTACGAGCCCTACCGGCGTCGCATCCCCCTGTTTTCTCCGGGAGATCCATCCAATGGCAGTGATCACGGAGTTCATCTGTCGGGAATCGCATTGGACGATGGTCCTCTTCAGATGCGCTACGAGCCGGATAGTCCCTGGGCAGATGAGCAGGGGTATGTCGGGTATCCGGACATCTCATTGGTCATCGAACAGATGAATGCCATGGAGGCTTCCAGGGCATATGAAGCGAACATTACCGTTGCAGAGGCCACGAAGTCGATGTACAGCATTGCTCTGGAGATTCTGACCTAGGGCGATGCCTCTGGAACCTCACCATGAACGATCCACTTGGACTCATCACAGGACCGTCCGCTCCGGGAAGTCTCGCCGCTGGCAAGCTGGCAGACTCCAAGCCGGCTGGTGCGGACTTCGGGACCGTCCTGAAGGCCGAGATGGCTCAGGTCAACGAGCTCCAGGAAGCCGCTCAGGTGGCAGCCGAGGACTTCGCGGCCGGACGTCGCGATGACATCGAGAGTGTTCTCTTTGCGGCCAGAAAAGCCGATACGGCTTTCAAGATGCTGTTGCAGGTACGAAACAAGGTTCTTGAAGCCTATGAGGAGGTCAAGCAACTGCGTATCTAGTTGAATGGCAAGTGATCCACTGTTGTCTATGGTCCATGGATGGACGGATGACCAGACAGTGAAGACCGTTCACTCGATCAGGCAGGATGCCGAAGATCGATGACAATTTCTGGGGATATGACAAGAACCTATCTTGACCGCCTGCGAGGTCTTTCGGTGCCGACCCGAATGCTGGCAGGTGCTGTAGCCGTGATTCTGGTCATGGGCTTTTTTCTGGTTTCACTATACGCGGGCCGTTCGACGATGGTTCCACTGCCGGTCACGCTGAGCAGTGACGCGAAGGTCAGGACGGTGGCCTACCTGTCGACTCATAATCTCGATTTCGAGGATACCGGTTCCGTCATTCTGGTGAACCAGGATGATCGGGATCAGATCGTGAGCCAATTGAACGAGGCATCCGTCATCACACCGGATCAGATCGACTTCGACAAGATGGTCAATGACGAGCGGATGTTCCTGACGAAAGGTCAGCAGCGAACGCGAACACGTGTCGCGACACAGAATGTCCTGGCCAGAATGATCTCTCAGATGTCGCAGATCCGTACCGCCACCGTGGTCATCAGTGTTGAGAACGACCATATTGGAATCGGCAGGGCCTTTATTCCGAGAACGGCCTCTGTGACCGTGGTGACCGAATCCGAACCACTCAAATCGGAAGGGGTCGATGCGATCGCCCGAATGGTCGCTGGCTCGATCGCCGGTCTGAAGGCGGAGTCTGTGTCGGTGATCGATGCCCGGACGGGCAGAGCCATGGCGGCACGATCCGGAGACGCCATGGCGTCGACCAGAAACATGGAAACCAAGCTTGCCGCGGAGAAAATGGCGCATATACGGCTTCAGGAGTCGCTTGGTTACATCAAGGGAATCCGTATCAGCGTCAATGCCGTGGTCGAATCACGGGAAATCGTCCGTGAAACGACAAGCTACGAGGATCCCAAGCTTGGTGTCACTCAGGAGACGCTCTCCGAGTCGACCAGGACAACACCATTGAATGGTCGTGAGCCTGGTATTCGAGCCAATTCGGGCCTTCGAGTGACCATGCCGCTTCCAATCGCAGCGAGGTCGGGTCCGGCCAGCGCCGACACATCCGAACGGGTCGAAAGTGTTCCAGCCTTCGGACGAAGTGATCAAAGAGTCATTGATCCTGGTGGCTATGCCCTCGAGATCAATGCGAGTATCGGTATCCCGAGATCCTATTTCGTGGCACTCCAGAAGCAGCGAGCCGAAGCAGGTGCTGGACAGATGCCAGAGGGCGGTGTCATGGATCAGCTCATCGAGACCACGCTTGAATCCATCGAGCTGCAGGTGATGCCCTTGATCGCCACTGGCTCGGCTGAAGGCATGCGACGAGGAGAGGTCACGGTCGCCGTCTTCGAGGATGTGGCGGTACTGGCCCAGAGCACTTCGTTCACACCGGTATCGGGAGGCTGGCAGGAGGCTTCTGTCTGGACGACCTGGCTGCCGACGGCCGGCCTGCTCCTGCTGGCGATTCTGGCAGTTGGAATGATGGCTCTGATGCTGCGTCGGGTCGGTGCCGTCACTCATGACGCTCGTCCCGCGATCGAATCCATGGATACGGGACTTCTGGCGGAGGATGTCGAGGTCATCGGTGAAGTCGATGATGCCGATGTCGTTCTCGACGGGATCGAGATCAACAATGAAGAGGTTCGACGACGAGTCATGCTCGATCAGATACGCGAGGCAGTCCAGTCGCGTCCAGAGGAATCCGCCTCTGTATTGAGAAGATGGACGAGGACGGAGAGCTGATGCCATTTCGACCCGGACAGAAACTACCTGATCGAGCGATTGACCTGGAAGGTCCCGTCAAGGCAGCGGTGCTTCTGCTGAGTCTTGATGAGCAGACCGCCTCGTCCATGTTGAGAGAGCTTCCGACCGAGGTCGTTCAGAGTGTGACGTCGATCGTGGCGGCTATCGAGGAAGTGCCGCCATCGCTGGCGGAGGAGGTGGTCGAGGAGTACTACAGCCTTCAACTGGCCAGTCGATATGTCCGTGAAGGCGGGCTCGACTACGCAAGACGCTTGTTGAACGATTCCCTCGATAGTGAACGAGCTGAACTCGTCATGCATCAGGTCGAAAACCAGGTTCAGCGCACGCCATTCAGTTTCCTTCGTCGAGTGGAGTCCGATACGCTGCTGGCATTCATCCAGGAGGAGCATCCGCAGACGATCGCCTTGATCGCGAGCCATCTCGATCAGGACCGGGCTTCAGAGATTCTGGTTGGACTGCCATCCGAGAAGCAGATCGAAGTCGTCCGTCGAGTCGCGAACATGGAGCAGACGAATCCGGATCTGGTTCAGGAGGTGGAGGCCGGTCTTGAAGACCGACTGGCCAGCATGCTCTCGAGTTCCTCGGAGCGAGTCGGTGGAGTCAAGGCCGTTGCCGAAGTGCTCAACCTCTGCGACCGTAATACAGAGCGAACGATCATGGAGGGCATGGAAGTGGACAGCCCCGACCTGGTCGAGAACATCAGGCGACTGATGTTCGTGTTCGAGGATGTCCGATTCGTCAACGACCGGGGAATCCAGACGGTTCTCAAGGAGATCGACAACGACATGCTCGCACTTGCATTGAAGACGGCCACGGAGGATCTTCGCGAGAAGATCTTCTCGAACATGTCCGAGCGTGCGGCGGAAGTCGTTCGGGAAGACATGGAGTTCATGGGTCCTGTCCGACTCAGTGATGTGGAAGCCGCGCAGCAGAGAATCGTCGACATCGTCCGTCGTCTCGAGGATGCCGGTGAGCTGATCGTCAGTGGCCGTGGTGGCGATGCGGAAGTCGTGGTTTAGGAGTTCAGCATGACGCTCATCAAGGCCAGTGAAACAATCGATCTGTCCTCGTCCTCACGGACACCGGAACACATCGAGGCGAATGTTTCGAACATCGTTGATCGTGCCAGAAACGATGCCACTCGCATCATCGCGACGGCTCTTGACGGCGTCCGGGGTCAAGTCGACCAGATACGCGAGGCCGCTCGTCAGGAGGGACTCGAGGCAGGTCGTGAAAAGGGATATCAGCAGGGGCTTGCAGAGGGTCGGGCAGCGGGTGAGAAGGCCATGGCTTCCGATCTTCAGTCACTGCGTCAGACATGGTTCGATCTACTCTCGAACTGGGAACAGACCGAACGGGAAAGACGTGACACATCGTCGATGCAGGCCATGAAGCTGGCATTGGCGTTCGCCGAACGGATCATCCATCGAAAAGTGGACCACGATCCCGAGGTGGTCGTCGATCAACTCAGGCATGTGCTGGATCTGGCCCAGTCACCATCGGATCTCGAGATCATCGTTTCTGAATCGGATCGTGAACGGGTGCATCAGGCGCTTCCTGGTCTTCTCGAGAAGTTCGAGAGTGCTGGATATGTGACCATACAGACGTCCGATTCGATGTCGGCCGGTGGCTGTGTACTTCGAATGCGAGGAGGGGAGATCGATTCGTCGATCGAACTCCAGCTGGAACGTCTCGTTGCCGCCATGATCCCAGAGGTAGGCGTCGATCACGCCATATCGGTCCAGATCGAGGAAGAGGCTGCATGACGCTGCTGTCCGACGCCATCGATGTGCTGCCGGCATTGCAGACACGAGGAATCAGCGGATCCGTGAAGGCCGTCCGGGGTCTGGCCATCCATGCGCAGCATCTTCCGCTCTCGGTCGGTTCCGCCGTCTCGGTGGATGTCGATGGCATGGGAAGCTCGTCACGTCAAGGCGAGGTGGTCGGTTTTCAAGATCATGAACACGTCGTCATGCTCTACGAGGGTCTTGATGGAATTCGGCCTGGATGTCCCATACGAGGACTCCACAGTTCGGGAAGACTGGCATCGCTCGGTCCAGGGCTGCTGGGTAGGGTGATCGATGGTCTGGGACGACCACTGGATGGACGTGGGCCGATTCGATTCGAGAGCATGCGGCCACTTGTCGGAGCCGGAATAGAGCCATTGTCCCGTTCACCCGTCCAGGTTCCCTTTTCAACCGGTATCAAGGTCATCGATTCGATGACGACACTGGGACGTGGACAGCGAATGGGCATCTTCTCGCGCCCCGGTGTGGGCAAGTCGACTCTACTCGCATCAATCGCACGTCATGCTTCCAGTGATGTGAATGTCATAGCGTTGATCGGAGAGCGTGGACGGGAAGTCCAGGACTTCATCCGGGAATCCCTTGGTCCCGAAGGGTTGTCGAGATCGGTCGTGGTGGTGGCGACGAGTGATGAATCCCCTCTGCTACGAGTCCGAGCGTCACTTCTGGCCACGGCCATCGCGGAATACTTCAGGGATATGGATGGTGGTCGTCATGTGCTTCTGGCCATGGATTCCCTGACGCGTTTCGCTCAGGCCCAAAGGCAGGTCGGACTGGCAAGTGGAGAGAGTCCGGCGATGCGTGGGTATCCGCCCTCGGTCTTCTCCATGCTCCCGGTTCTGGTGGAAAGAGCAGGTTCATTGACTGATCGTGCGTCGATTACGGGGCTCTACACCGTTCTGGTGGAGGGTGATGACATTGCGGAGCCCGTTTCAGATGCCGCGCAGAGTGTTCTCGATGGACACCTGGTCCTGTGTCCCAAGCTGGCATCGAGAGGAACCTACCCTGCGGTCGATTGCCTTCAGAGTATTTCACGTGTCGCCGAACGACTGAGTGATGAGAATCATCGCGCCGGCAGAGCCGAATTGAAGAAACTACTGGCGGCATTGGAGGATGTCGAAGAGCTTCTGGCCATCGGTGCCTACGTCAAGGGGAATGACCCGGTGACGGATACCGCGATCGAGATACGTGATCGTATCGCTCAATTCCTCCAACAGCCCTCGGATGAATCATTCGACTTTCCCGATACCTGTCGATCACTGGTGAAGCTGGCCACCGATGCCATCCGCATGAGACAGCGACTCGTGTCGGGCAAGGCCGGCATCGGGAGAGCAGCGGGGGCGACAGGAGCATGAGTAGTCGACGCTTTGCATTCCGGCTCCAGCGAGTCCTCGATGTCCGCAAGCGAATGGAGCAGGCGGCTCGACAGGAGTTGTCTGTCCTGAATGGCCAGAGGAACCGCCTTGACGAGAAGCTGCGTGATGCCGAACACAGGCGCCTCGAGGCGCTTCATCTGCATCGATCTGGAATGGTCGGTTCCGTGGAGATCGACATGCTCCGGATGCATGCGTCAGTCAGTCGTCAGGAGGCATCTCATGCCCACTCGCTGATTCTGGAGAGAGCGGCGCTCGAGCCCCGGATCGAATCCGCTCGACAATCCCTGCTGAAGGCGAGTTCCGCCAGACGAGGACTCGAGTACCTGCATGATCAGGCCCATGTCGAATGGAAACGGGAATGCCGAAGATCGGAACGAAGAGACGAGTTGGAAATCAGCATGATTGGAAGCAGCACGCAATGAAAAGACTCTGGCATATCGTTTCCACCGCTTCATTTCTGCTGATTCTCTCCGGGGGACTGTTGGTTCTATGGTTGTGGTCGACCAGTCGATTGGATTCGGATCGGATGAATTCCATGTATTCGATCTTCATGGATACGGGCGAGCTGGAAATCGAGGAGCCCACTTCGGGGCTCGATGAAGAACGTTCCGTTCCAGGCAGCAGCGCCAGACAGCTGGTCATGCGCAATGACGAAACAAGACGTCTCGCCGTCGACTATCAGTTGCTTCAGCATCAGGCGACGGCCCGACAAAGCCAGATAGACATGGCGCTCCAGTCACTCTCACAGGCGAGAGAGGCGTTGGCCGTCGAGCGGGCAGCCTTCAAGATGGCACAAAATGCCGCTGAGAGTCCGCCAGCGGGCAGAGATCCTGAAACGCAGTTCCTTCGATCGATCGATCTGATCGAGGCGGCGCAGCCCGCTCAAGCCAAGATCTGGCTTCTGGCCATGGTCGAGCAGGGTCGGTTCGAGCATGCCGTCGCGACTCTCGATTCGATGCAGCAGCGATCAGCCAGTCGTGTGCTCAGGGAATTTCAATCGGCTGCAGAGATGGAACTGGCAGGGAAGTTGCTGGAAGCCCTAGGGCGATATGGGACCGATTCATGGCCCATTCCCTCCAAGGAGCTTTCTGACAGTGTTTCCCTCGGCGACGAACCCGTCATCACCCCCTGACTCACGTTGGGCATCAATGGCCTTTGCGAACCTCTCAGAAGGGTTGGGGGCTGTCTATGACCCTGCATTGGGTGCGCCGCATGTGTCTGACATGCTCAAGAAGAGTTCATCGCTCTCCGAGTCGATCGCCGAGCAGTTGGAGGAGGATCTTGAGCGTGAGACGCATCTCACTGCGCAGGATTCGCATGAAATAGACGATGATGACGCGCAAATACGGCGCCCGCAGAGCGGCACCGATGTCCCAGATGGAACACCTGGCCAGCGTTCCACGAATTCAGGTTCATTATCCCGGGATGCCAATTCCCCGGTTCGTTCGTCGAAGACGACGACGGGTCCATCAACGGACAAAGGCACTTCCGTGCGTCCGAATGCAGTGGTAGAGACCGTTTCCAGATCAAATCGACCGACTTCTGTTGAGGGCAAGTCGATTCAGGCATCCCAGCCAGTATCTCCTGCCGCAGTCAGAGGTGTGCCGGCGGCGGTATTGCGGGCCATCGAGGTCGAAGCCAACATAGAAGCCGGTTCCCGGAACATCACCACCAACAGGGGCCCGCAGCCGGTCAAAGGCAGTGGGGGGTCCGCGGTGAAGTCGATGGGCGAGGCGGAGATCAGAACACTCAAGGGGATGACGGCATTGATGGCTCAACGCGGGGGTCGAATGCGAGTGCAGCTCAATCCGCTTCAGCTGGGATCGGTGATGATCGATGTGAAGGTCGACGGAGGACGTGTGGAGGCCTCCATCGAGGCCGCGACCAAATCCGCAGTGAGAGTTCTCGAGGCATCCACTTCACGGTTGAAACTATCCCTGGAGTCGCAGGGATACACGCTCGATCGAATCGAAATCAAGCATGAGCCGCAATCATCGTCGACAACCGAGGATTCCCAATCCGATCGGGAATCACCTCAATCCCAAGCCGAGCAATCGGATTCCGATGGCCAAAGCCGCTGGGACCGAATGTCCAAGAGGCATCGGGCATCCCATGCCTCCAATGAAGAATTCAACTTGTCTGAGCAAATTGGACAGGAGATCAATCCATGAGTCAGATCAATGCCCCGGATCTCTTCGGTTCCGTAGACAGAACCACCACGAGCGGGTTCGCCTCGATGAGTTCGGAAGACTTCATCAAGATCATGTTCACCGAGTTGACGAATCAGGATCCACTGGCTCCTACGGATTCGGCGGCGCTCCTTGAACAGATGAACTCGATCAGATCCATCGAATCCGATATGCAGATGGTCGACAACATGCAGTCGCTGGTGTTCGAGAACCAGCTCGCTTCAGCCAGCAGTCTCATTGGCAAGTTCGTCGGTGGTCTTGACTGGAGCGGGGTCAGGATTGGTGGCGTGGTTTCCGCGGTCATCAGACAAGGTGATGAGATCGCTCTTGAACTGGATAGCGGCGCGTTTCTGCCCGTTTCAGGGGTGGAGACGATCATCACCCAGGATGTGCTCGATTCAATCGGTTCGGATTCGTCCGCTGAAGAAAACGATTCGGATGAGGAATCCGATCCGGCCGGCGACTCCGATGATGGTGCCGAGAACGGCGAAGACGATTCTGGCAATGACGACGATGAGAACGGCCAGGGTCTGTAGGTTTGAATTGAAATCATCCATGGGATGATTCGAGGAGGCACTCATGGCTACATCCAACGCATTGTTCACGGGTCTCACCGGTCTACTGAGCAATCAGCGACGACTCGATGTCATCGGCAACAACATAGCCAACGTCGGCACGACTTCCTTCAAGTCGAGCCGGATGCTCTTCTCGACCCTGTATGCCCAGACGAGATCGACGGGATCCGCTCCAGGTCTGTCCGGCGGAACGAATCCCACCCAGGTCGGCAGCGGCGCCATGATCGCCGGCACACAACGGAACTTCGCTGGTGGTGCCATAACCGCGACGGGAATCGCCACGGACATGGCGATCGATGGAGATGGATTCTTCATCGCTCAGATGAATGGTCAGACGCTCTACACGCGTGATGGAACCTTCCAACTCGATGAGAACAGACGTCTCGTCACCGAGCAGGGTGCCTACGTTATGGGATGGGGCGTCGACGACCAATGGAACATCATGGAAGGACAGCTTCAATCACTGGACATTCCCCTTGGTCTGCTGACTGCCGCGCAAGCGACCCAGAACATCTATCTGGATGGATCACTCGATGCCACGGGTGACAGTGCGACCACCGGTTCGATTCATCGTTCTGGGGCCCTGTTCACGGATGTTGGAATGGGTTCGGCATTGCCCTGGACATGGGATCCGGACAATCCGGACATGGCCGGAGGCGTCCAGCCGGATCTCACCGTCGCCGGCAACAACCTGTACGTCGACGATGGCAACGGTGTCGCGCAGCTGGCCATCGAAGGCGGCGCCCAGGCGATGATCACGATCGACGGTATCGAGAAGAACGGACAGACCGTTGGAACGTATTCGTTCCTGTTCGGATCCGAGGATCAGGCGATCGCCGCCGGTGCCGATGGCTGGGGTTCGAACATGTCGGACTTTACAGGATGGCTCGGTACCGCACTTGGACTGAGCAACGATGACATCGCCGGTCAGACGTTGGGCGGTCGAGTGGAGATCGATCCTTCTGGTTCACTGCTGATCATGGGCAATGAAGGGACGGTTCAGGATCTCGATCTGTCCAGTGGGGATTTCTCGGTTACCTATGCCGGTGTTCCGGAAGGAGATCTGGTGGCTGGTGATCCGCAGGTCAATCCATTCACCTTCACCTCCGAGCAGGCGGCCGACGGCGAGTCGATCAGGACCTCGTTCGTCGCCTACGATTCCCTGGGCGAGACCATCACGATCCACGTCTCGATGGTTCTGCAGGAGAGTCTCGACAATGGCGGCACCGAGTGGACCTTCCTGGCCGAATCACCCGATGCCTCCGGGTTGAACGGTATCGTGGGCAATGGAACACTTGTTTTCGATTCCTCCGGATCCTTCGTCTCCGCTTCAAACACCACACTCACGATTCCGCTTGAAAACGGTGCCGATTCCCCATTGGTTCTGAACCTCGACTTCGATGAGGGCACCAATGGCGTGACGGCGTTGGCGGATGCCAACAGCGTTCTGGCAGCGATGTCTCAGGATGGTTTTACCGGAGGGGAGCTCGTGTCATTCTCAGTGAGTGATGACGGCACCATTCTGGGCGCCTTCACCAACGGGGTGACCCGAAAACTGGGGCAGGTTGCTCTGGCCGTCTTCAGCAATCCCGGTGGGCTCGAGGACATGGGCGACAACGTCTATCGTGTCGGGCCCAATTCGGGGGACCCGCTCATCACGGATGCGGCAGCGCTTGGTGCCGGCCGGATCGTGAGTGGTGCTCTGGAGATGTCCAATGTGGATCTTTCCCAGGAGTTCATCAACATGATTCTCGCTTCAACCGGCTATCAGGCAAACAGCCGTGTGATCAACGCCTCCAACGAGATGCTGGACCAGTTGATGTTGATGGCTCGCTAGCTACGACGGAAAGTCGTTCTCTGCATCATCAGTTCGAGTGTCTGTGTCACCAGTCCCACATCCCGATCGGTCAGCCCGCCGAAGATCGGAAGCGCGATGGTTCTCTGTGAGACGAATTCGGCAACAGGCCATCCGTTTCGATCGTCTTCGACAGTCGTCCTATCGGACACCTGGGGAATCAACGGTGGAGGCGTCCATGGAGCGGCGACCGCGATGTCGTGTCTGTCCATGCCGCCGAGTATCTCATCCCGTTCATCACAACCATAGGCATCGTCCAGTCGAACAACGAAAGCGGGCCAGCCACGTGAGGTTCCGGGATCGACTGTTGGAATGACCAGATCACTGGTTCCCGCCAGTCGCTGAGTGTAGCTGGATGCCGCGGAGGCTCTGGCCGAGAGGATCTCGTCAATGTGTCGCAGTTGCGACATGGCCACGGCGGCCTGGATATCGGTGAGTCTGGATTGTCGACCGATCGGTCCGGGATGATCGTCCTGGTTTCGAGAACAGTCGAGGGCCGCTCCGGACTGCAGCGATCGACATCTCTGTGCGAGATGCAGATTGGATGTCGTGACGCCACCTCCCTGACCGCAGCCGATGACGGAGCCCTCCCCGAGATCGATGATGCTCGCCCATCCGAAGGATCCGGCATGACGTCCATCGACAGTCGCGCCGAGTCCACCGGAGACATCCTCGATCATCGGGATCTCCAGCTGTCCGCACAAAGAGGCGATCTGAGGTAGATCGGCTGGATTTCCAAAGACATTCGTGGCAACGATGGCACGGGTCTCCGGCCTTACCAGTTTCTGGATGGCCTCGGCATCGATGTTCAGTGTCCTGGGATTGCAGTCCGCATAGACGGGCGTCGCCCCAGTCGAGAGCACGGCAGTGGTCATGGTGGTCGAAGCGAAGGCTGGAAGGATGATTTCATGACCTTCATGGATATCCATCGCCATCAACAGAAGGGATGCGGCATCGGCATAGGTCGCGAATACGACTCCCTCGGATTGCTTCGTCTGTTGCGCCAGTTCGTGTGACAGCGTCTCCGTTGTGGAACCATGCATCATGTTTCCATTGCAGAGTTCCTGTGCAAGATCCTGCAACTCGCGTCCAGGGAGGTCGTGTTGGAACAGCGGTATGTTCATGGTGGTGTCGATTCCGGAAGTTCTTGACTAGGGATTCTGTTTGACGAGCTGAGGCATCGCATCATCGAGCTGATCGGTGTGTTTGAGATAGAGCCATGCGGCTTGGACCTGGAGTGGCTCCGAGAGAACCCCTCCGGATGCGATCAGTCCGAGATTGCGTTGCTGCGTCTCGGTGAGTTCATCCGCTTCTCTGGCGATGACCAACAAGGCCAGGGCGTCCGGGAGTGACAGGCCGATCTGCTTGATCGGCCTGACCGTGTCGAGTGCCCCCGGATTTCTATGCTGGAGTATTCCAAAGAGCATGGCCTCCTGAAGGGGGCCGTCGTCTTCGGCTTCCTGAAGTCTTCGAAGCAGCGAATCGGAGTCGATCGTGAGGAGTCGCTCCGTGGCTTCGATGGCCAGCATTCGATTCATGGGGTTTTCTGAATCAGAGGACAATCGATCGAGAAAATGATTCAGGACGGTGATCTGCTGATCTTCCGGAAGCGTCTTGATGACGCCGGGAAGGATCACGGTGGAACGAAGATGGTTCAGGTCGTACAGATCGATGAGTCTCTGTGGGGAGTCATCGCTGTCGCTGCCAATGGCGTTGGCGGCACTCAGAATGGTCTTGACGAGTTCGTCTTCGCCATCCAATTCAGTGGTCTGATCGGAGTCCAGTCCGACGCCCACCTGGAGCAGCATCAATGCGGCGGTTATCTGATTGCGGCGTTTCGGACTCGGGCCGACCCATTCCTTCCAATGCCGAATTCCAGTGGTTGGTTCGATGGTCAGCAGCGTGGCGGTACCGGGTTGTATCAATTCCGGAAAACGCCCATCCATGCGATTGCTTGTCACCAGGACATCGAGCCAGGAGGCCGCTTCCTCGATCTGGTAGCGCTCGATGAACATGACCAATGTCATGAGGATGTCGAATTGCCTGGATTCAGGCAGTTCGGCAATGATCTCAGCTATCCGATCGACTGCTTCCGCATCACCCAGCCAGGTCAGTATGAGCAGTGCGGCTGCGATGACCTTCTCATTGGACGAATCAAGCATCGGCTCTATTTCGGCGATCTCGAGCGTTTCCCCCAGAGAGTTCAGGTACGCCAGCAGCGCGAGACGATTCGGTTCCTCCAGATCCTCCCACTTGATGAGCGTTCGAGCCTGATCGGGTCCGAGCTTCTTCTCGTCGATTGAAATGGCCAGGATTTCATTACGGGCCAATGGATCGAGTTGTGTGATGAGCCATGGCGTGACGCTTCCGTCTTCGGACAGATTGGCCAGCCCTAGAACCGCGTAGACCTGCATCTGCCATGAATCATGTTCGACGAGTGATAGAAAAAGCTCTTCAAGGCTCTCATCACTCAGTCGCTGGAGCGCAGCAAGTCGCGTCAGATGACTTTCATCACGCTGTGGTGTGACCGCTTTCTTCAGATGTCGGATGGCACTTTTGGTATAGGCGGTCTGATCAGCCTGCACCGGCATGGGCCATGTGAACGAGAAGACCGTGACGATTAATGCCAGCATGGCCTGAACGGTGAATTTGCTTCTGTACTCGATGCCCATCATGGGATTCAGTGTAGCGGAGGAGGCTGGTGGGCGAAGCCTGTCGACCGGGAATGGCTGGATCCCAGAGAGTGGAATTCAGGGATGGGAAATCGCGTGCCTGAGCCTGTCCAGCACTTCCCTGACGAGCACATGCCCCTCGTCGCTTCCGCCTTGTCCGGGGAGACGGACCTTCGTCTTGTCCTCGACCATGGCCTCGATCCTGCGAGCGGCAGCATGGGCGGACGAATGGTTGCGGCGACCCAGTGATCGGGCGATTTCCGGATAGCTGTAATCAGTCATCCGCCGAGCGAGGCAGGCGATCAGCCCTCGGCCAAGCGATACCCTGGTACCTCTGTCCCGACTGGCCAGATCGGCCTTCGTCAGGTTCAGATGATCGCAGACCGTCTCGACGATTCGATCCAGGGTGATGGGTTGGGTCGACTCCCACGCATTCTGGAATACCTGGGAGACCGTGTCGGCCGGAACATGGTTGCTACCGGAGCCACGTACCTGCATCAAGGCGCTGAGCCGGGTCATGGCGCCCTGGATCTCGCGAACGGAACCGACGCAGTGGGAGGTGACGACTTCCACGGCGGACTCATCCATCCTGAGACCGCGATGATCCGCGAATCGATTCACCAGAGTCCGTCTCGTATGGCGACAAGGGCGTTCGATTTCAACGACCATTCCACTGAGGAATCTGCTGACGAGCCCCTTGGTGAAACTTCTGATCTGATGCGGATGGGCATCCGATGCCAGCACGATCCTTGAACCCGTGAGATGAATGGCATCCAGAGTGTGAAGGAACTCGGCCTGTGTCTTGGTTTTATCGCTTAGAAAGTGGATGTCATCAATGGCCAGCAGGGACAGACGCCTCATGGATCGCCGGAATTCATCGATCTTGTTCTCCCTGACGGAAGCAATGTATTCATTCGTGAATTGCTCTCCCGTCAGATAGCGGATCGGATCCTGCTGTCCGAACTGCTCTCGGTATCGTCGGCAGACCCCCTGGAGAAGATGGGTCTTGCCCAGGCCACATCCTCCGTGGATGAAAAGCGGGGAAACAGGGCTTGGGCCCGCTTCCCCGGCAATTCTGGAAGCGGCGGACCAGGCCAGTTCATTGCTGGGTCCGACGATGAAATCCTCGAGTTTGTGGTGATTCGAAAATGTTCGTCTGCGTGGTCTCTGGGGTCTTCGTTCCTCGCGAGCAGGTGGGAGGGTCTGGGGGCTGTCGTCATTGCCATCGGGCCCCGGGCGATCACTTCGGACGCTGATGGAGACGCGGACTGGTCCACCAACCACATCCTGGGCGACCTGTTCCAGATCACGCTCGAAATGGGCGTTTATCCAGTCCGCTGCAAACTGGGAGCCCGCCTCGACGGCAAGCCCCGTGTCGTTTAGCTCAAGATTGGCCTGCCCAAACCACATCGCATGTCGGCGTTGACCGAGCCTCTTGGCCAGCAGGTCGGTGATGGAGTCGGTGGTCGGGAGGGCGTGCATGGGATCGGTTGTCTCAGGAATTGACAGCGAGGAACGGATACGAGTTCAGTGGTAACCCACTGAAGAGCGGGGGTATGCCATCATTCAGTACTCGTCGAGGTGAGTGCTGCAAGGGGCATCGGGTACCCACAGGATTGTGGGTGCGGGATCCATCCATCGTGCCTGTCATCAGGATCGAGACGCCTGATCGAGGCAACCACCAAACTGCCTTGGTCCCATGTCCAGCGATGAGCCCGATAAACGGGAGTGCATGCACTTTCCTTGGGAATCCTCGGCACCGTGGGGTGCGATCGTCCTTCCTTGGACGAGCGGATTGAATGTACCGGGAAAACAGCTGCCCGAGGACCGTCATTGAGCGTCCCACAGGTTCGTGTCGCAGCTTTCATGCTTGTAGTACAGCAGATGCGACGATCAAAACTTTTCTATCCACATGGCTTGTCCACCTCGACGAGGTGGAGAGGTGGACAACTTGCTGAGATCAACTTTCTTGCATTCCCCGGATCGATCGGATAACGGCCCGACGTCTTCCGGTGGGTACGAAACCAAGTGAATCGTAGAGCTTCAATGCAGGTGAATTGGCGATATCAACGGCCAGCGAGAGCGTTCCCAGCT
Source organism: Phycisphaerales bacterium UBA3158 (assembly GCA_002364555.1). Taxonomy (GTDB): domain Bacteria; phylum Planctomycetota; class Phycisphaerae; order Phycisphaerales; family SM1A02; genus UBA1668. The sequence continues at coordinate 21,872 of DEYM01000086.1, forward strand.
TGCGCTCCGCAGCCATTCGAATTCCATGTTGAAGCAGCGTGCGTCCCCAGCCTTTTCCACGTGCATCCGGTCCGATGCCGATGTACACGAGTTCCGCCTGCGACGGTTTCGTGGAAGGATTGATCAACACGGCACCGACAGCTTGATTCGCTCGATAGGCGATCGACCACAGGCCGGGATCGAAGTGCCCGATGGCCTGGTGTCCGGTGATCACATCATCCGTTGATCGAAGTCCTCGAAGGGCTGGACAGTCAAGCGTGTCCACGTATGAACAATCGAGTGCTCGTACCAGATCCGAATGGAGGGAATCCTCATAGGTTCGAATAACCAGCTCATCCGGCATGTCGACAGTCCTGATCCGCTTTGGCAGAACAAGATCCATGTATTGAAGTATCGCCAATTCGGTGAAGTCACTGGATTCGAAGACGCTCTGGCCGGATGTGTCGCTGACAAGCAGCAGTGATTGCGCCAGATGCAGATCCTGCGACTCCAGGAAGCGAAGGCCATGATTCAGCAGTCGTTGAACTCGGTTGTGCTGGTCTTCGGATTCCGCCTCGGATGTGAAGAGCATCACAGTGCGACCGGCCGAAGGTACCGCCAGCAGTGACGAGCCCGGGCGTCCATCTTCCTTTCGAATGATCCAGACCCAGTCCAGGCGAATCTGGTTTTCACCTGCGTAGGTTATGAACCGTTCGGCATCGCTGATCTGAGCGCCTGCTGGCAGCAGAAGTCGAATAGCCGCCACCAGATCCACCGATTCCGCTAGTTCGGGCCCTGGGCTGTCTTTGAAAGGCGATTTGTGGGGCTGTGAGGTCATGAGATGCCAATGGGCTCGACGGGGTGTCGGGGAACGGGATGATCCTGCTAGAATACTCACCCTGATTCAAAGAAGCTTCCCAGAAAGATCGTCCCATGATTCGAACCATTCTCATCTCTCTGATTTCATGTGTTCTGCTGACCTTGACCGCCTGGTCGGTCCCGCAGCCTTCCGCCTACACGACCCAGCCTGAACTCGAGTTCACGCCCGGTCCGCTTCGCATTCATCAAAGCGCTGAGAATGGCAAGTGGTACTGGTACATGACCTACGAGATCGAGAACGGTACCGGAGCCGATCAGATGTGGGTGCCTTCAATGGTCATCTACACGGATCGGGGGGAGATCCTCTCCTGTGGCAAGAACGTTCCATCGGTTGTGACCGATGAAATCCTCGACCGTCTCGGCGATCCGTTTCTGGAACCCCAGTACAAGATCATCGGAAATCTGAAGCAGGGACGGGGAAATGCCCGTACCGGGCTGAGTGTCTGGCCGGCCAATCGGACGGATGTCAATGAGATTTCCCTGTTCGTCGCCGGTCTCAGCAGCGAGACGGCACCCGTCAAGCATCCCATAACAGGTGAAGAGATCGTTCTTCGAAAGACCCTGAAACGCGATTATTTGATCCCAGGGGCCGCTACAGCCATCGGAGACCGTCCAATTCCAGAACATCCGGATATGCCGACCTATGAGGTCTGGATCTTCCGTTGAGGTCCCGTTATGATGGTCGATTCGTCACCGGAGCTGCCGCTTCCGGGACATTCAGGAGTGTGAGACATGGCACATAAGAAGGGACAGGGTTCCTCCAAGAACGGTCGCGACTCCAACCCGCAGTTTCGCGGAGTGAAGTTGTACGGAGGTCAGGCCGCCAAGGCCGGATCCATCATCATTCGCCAGTGTGGCACGCACTTCAAGCCCGGCTACAAGGTTGGTCGCGGCAAGGACGACACGCTCTTCGCACTGGTTGAGGGAACCGTCCGCTTCCGTGGGCGAGCTGTCGACATCATTCCATCGGATCCTTCCATTCCCCAATACGAAGCGATCGAGCGTCCCGCCAAGACCGCCGGCTGATTCCAGCCTGCGGGTATCCCGCACAGGGAACACACCGTGCTCATCGACAACGCAAAGATCTTCGTGCGCTCCGGCAAGGGCGGCCATGGCTGTGTAAGCATGCGCCGTGAGAAGTATCGTCCCCGTGGTGGTCCAGATGGCGGTGATGGCGGCAAGGGTGGTGACGTCATCCTCGTCGGTGATGAATCGTTGAATACGCTGCTCTCACTGACCCCACGCCCTCATTACCGAGCTGAAAGCGGTCGCCCCGGTGAAGGTTCCAGTTGCTTCGGACGCAATGGGGTCGATTGCATCATTCCGGTCCCACTTGGAACAATCATCTGTGATTTCGATACCGGTGAGGTGATAGGCGACATCGATCTCGACGGTCAGCGAATGCTGGTCGCGCTTGGCGGTGAAGGTGGATTTGGAAATGAACATTTCAAGTCCTCGACCAATCAGGCCCCTCGCGAATCGACACCCGGTGGAACCTGGGAAGAGAAGACGCTTGCGCTGGAACTGAAGCTGATCGCCGACGTCGGACTGGTCGGTCTGCCCAATGCGGGCAAATCCACCTTGCTTGGTGCGATGAGTCGTGCCCATCCAAGAGTCGCGGCCTACCCCTTCACGACCCTCTCTCCGAATCTTGGCACCGCCGAACTGCCGGGACATCGTCGTCTCATCGTCGCGGACATCCCCGGATTGATCGAGGGTGCTGCCGATGGGGCTGGTCTGGGGCATGACTTCCTGAGACACATCGAGCGAACGAGAGTTCTTCTTCACGTGCTGGATGTCGATCCGATGGACGGGTCCGACCCGAGTGAGAACTACAAGGTGATCAGGCAGGAGCTCGATGCCTACGAAGCGGATCTGGCGGGCAAGCCGGAGATCATCCTCCTGAACAAGATGGATCTTGTTCCAGAGGATCTTCGTGAGGAGTTTCTCGAGCAGATTGAAAGCGGTCTCGGCCATTCCGAGTCACCTCGTCTGATCGCCAGCGGTGTGACGGGCGAGGGGGTCGCGGAGGTCCTCGAGTTTCTGTGGAAGCTCTTGAATGCACCGCAGCCCGATTTCAAGAGCAGCATCGACGTTTCCTGAAAAAACCAGTTTCCTTTGCAATGCCGGGAATCACTCGATCGTTCAATTGGACCGAGGTCGCGTCTGATGCGCGATCAAAGGGGTGATGTCAGCTGTTGGATAGACGCCGTTCCTTCCGGCTGCTGCAGGTCACGCGTAAGGGATCATTGATAACACGCCCGTGCAGACGGGGTGTCTGGAGTCTTGCCATGAATACTTGGATGATTAAATCGTACAGCCGCAGTTTTCTGATGAGCCTGGTCTCTCTTCTGGTTCTGGCGTCCGCGTGCCGGGCTGTGGAGCTTGCGGATCAGGATGTCTCGTCGAATGAAAAAGCATCATTGATGTTTGATCTGGATTTTCCAGGCGGCAGTCTGTCGGACCTCGCGGATCTGATCTCCCGGAAGGATCCCGGTTACAAGTTCATACTCAATGGCGACGTGGGGGGCTCTCCCATGCCGGCGTTGCAGATCGAGCGGATTGATGTCGATGGTTGCCTATGGCTCATCGATTCGATCGTGGCGGACCTGCCCAGTTCGAAGCATGAAATCTGGTCATCGCATCGCAGCGTTCGAGACGGTTCCGATCTCGTGGTGTTTGGACGGGATCTCAGGAAGGCCAGTCGAAGAGGAGGTTCCGTTCGAGGTGATTCGAGCAGTACCGCAATCGGTGAAGATCAGATGATAGAGATCTATTCGATAGCCCATCTGCTCGATCGAGGCCTGTCGGCCGAGATGATCCTGTCGGATCTCGAGAACATCGAGCTGGTCAATGGTGGGCCGCTCGGGTTGAGATCGGCCCTCATCAATGATGAAACAAGTCTTCTGTTCATCAAGGGCGGGCCATCTATCCAGAGGCTCGTCGCATCGTTGATGGATGCATTGGATGAAAGTGTCCGGTTCATCAGGCATGACGATAGGCCTGTCAAGAAATCTGAACCTCTCGGGAAGGAATCGGCTGCTCCCCAGAGTACGGGCCTCCTGACAGATGTCCAGATCGAACTACTGGATACGAGCCGGCTTCGTGATCATATCCGGGAGTTGTCGATTCTTCGGCGTCAGCACTCGCATGATGCGGACATGATGAAGCTGATCCAATCGAGATTCAATTCGGTGATGGATGAATTGCACAAGAGGAGCAAGTCGCAGGATTGATTGGTTCGCGGAGAAGTGTGATGGTGTCGATTCATGCGTCGACATCATCGCGCTTCAGTCTCCGTGTTGTTCCCGAAGTCTGGGACTCAATCGCAGCATCCACTGCACTCTCTCCACTTCCTGAAGCACTTCATCCATCACGGTTCTGACGGGATCTTCAGGGGGGGCGGCGAGGACGCCCGAGGCGGGGCCCAGTGCCTTTGATGCCATGGAGCGATATCGACTGAGCGTTCGATCGCCGATTCTGGAGCAGGGCTCGAAATCCTCGGCCATGATCCAGGTGACGGGTACGCGTGTTCCGGCGTTGATCATGCTGGAGATGATGAGCTCCGCATAGGAATCGTCGCGCGGGATGAATCGGAGCTGTATCCGCTCGGGTTGGCTCGCGGCGATTCTGCCCAGTGCCGCTCCCTGCAATGCGCAATCACCACACCATGGCCCTGTGAGACACAGGATCTTCATGTCGCGAGTGAAACTGCCGAGGAGTTCCAATTGGGAATCGCTCAGTTCAAGCTGGCCGTGTCGTTGGACCCAGGAGGACTGCTGATCCATTGGCAGCATGGCCACAAATGGCTCGAATTCCATACCTGACTTGAAGTGTTCCTCGAGGAATGCCGCTTCGTGAAGCATCGTCAATCTCCGTGAATCTGTCTCAAGCGGCCACTGAGCCTGAGCAACAGATGGACTCTTTCGAATTCGTCAATCCAGTCCTGAGTCATCAGGTGGATCATTCCGGTATCGGTTGCGGCGCCGGGCATGGGGCAGGAGATGCCCAGCTTGCTGTTCATCATGTGCCTGTAGTAGTTGAGGGTACGGTCACCGGCTACGGAAACCGGCTCCCAGTCCTCGGCCATGAACACGACCATGGGAACCCGCTGTCCTCCGTTGATGGAGAGTCGATTCATGATTTCAGGAATCGAATCACGGTCAACGAATCGCAGATCGATGCAGGGGTTCGATCTGGCGATCAGTTCGAGGACAGGTCCCTGACGGACGCAGTCTCCACACCAGATCCCCGAGATCATCAGCACTCGCAGGGTTCGACTGAAGCCAGTCAGCAGCTGCGTCTGTCCATCATCGAGGTGGATGTCCTCCAGAAGCGTTCGCCATGGTGGGGCTTTCTCAGGATCGCTCGAGAGATAGCCTTCCCAGTCCAATGCGTTCTGGAAAACGTCTTGAAGATCAGTGGATCGTAAACCTCTCATCAGCTGTCCTTTGCCTCATCATGCAATGAACGGAGCACATCGAATGCTTCCAATGGGGAGATCGTATCAAGCCGGAGTGATCTGAGCTTGGCAAGCATTGGATGATCGAGATATTCGGTAAAAAGATTCATCTGCGGCTTGGCCGTTCGCTGGGCTGGAGCACCGGGTACTTCGCCGATGTCGTGGTGGACCTCAAGGGAATCGAGGACTTCCCTGGCTCGCTTGAGCACGGACTCAGGAATGCCGGCCAGTCGACCGACATGGATGCCGTAGCTTTTGTCGGTGCTTCCGGATCGTATCTGATGAAGGAAGACGATCTGATCATTGAACTCTCGCACGGCCACATGCCGATTGCCGATGTTCTCATGCCGATCGGCCAGTTCGGTGAGTTCATGGTAATGGGTGGCGAACAAGGTTCTTGTCGCACGGCGGGATAGTGATTCGGTGATGGCCCAGGCGAGAGACAGGCCATCGAGTGTGCTTGTTCCACGGCCGACTTCATCGAGGATCACAAGGCTTCGATCTGTCGCCTGATTCAGGATCACGGCTGTCTCGGTCATTTCAACCATGAAGGTGGATCGGCCCGCATGGAGTTCGTCGGAGGCCCCGATGCGTGCGAAGATCCTGTCCGCCAATCCAATGGTTGCTTCATCGGCCGGTACGAAGCAGCCGACATGGGCCAGAAGCGTTATCAAGGCGACTTGCCTGATGTAGGTGCTCTTGCCGGCCATGTTTGGGCCGGTGATCAACAGAAGAGATCGAGTGTCGTCTCCCGGTTCGTTGAGAATGCAGTCGTTTGGAACGAAGTTGGAACCCAGGCTCGCATCGAGTACCGGATGACGACCGGTCTTGATGTGGAGTGTCCGTTCCTCGGTGATCACCGGTCTGATGAAGCGTTGGCCATGGGCAATCTCGGCAAAGCAGGTGAGGACGTCCAGTTCCGCGATTGACTCGGCGAAACACGATAGTTCGGAGGCATGCTGGTTGATCTCATCGAGCAGGGAATCGAACAGCAGCTTCTCTCTGGCGATCGCACGGGATTCGGCGGTGAGAACTCGTTCCTCGTATTCCTTGAGATCGGGTGTGATGTATCGTTCGGCATTCTTCAGGGTCTGCTTCCTGACGAACATCGGGGGAACTCGATCCGTGTTCGCATGGGTGACCTCGATGTAGTAGCCGAAGACCTTGTTGAAGCCGATCTTGAGTGAGGAGATCCCGCTTTCCTCGCTCAGCCGATGCTGGTAGTCGGCGAGCCAGTCGGATCCATCGCGTTGCAGTCCTCTGCATTCATCAAGTTCGACATCGAAACCATCAAGGAAGAGTCCGCCTTCTCGAAGATGAGCCGGAGGATTGTCAACGCAGCGTTCCCTGATCCCACGCGCCATGGGGATCAGTGTGGCCGCGATTGTCTCGAGTGACCTGCCGATGGGTTCCAGCCGTTCGTGACCTTCCAGGAGTTCCATGAGCCGAGGAAGGCTTGAAACCGATCGGCCCAGCGCAACGGCATCTCTCGGTGTCAAACGCCGCATGGCGCAGCGACCGATGATGCGAGCGACATCCTGAATCGGATCGAGTGCTTCTATGAGATCCCTTCTGAGTCCCTCGTCAGCCAGCAGCGTCGATACGGCATCCAGTCTGGCGTTGATGGCATCGATCTGCTGGAGTGGATAGCAGAGCCAGTGTCGAAGCGTGCGTCGACCCATGGGCGTCCGGCACTTCTGGAGTATCGAGAGCAGGGATCCTTCGGAGGTCCCTCCTCGGACCGTGCGTTCGATCTCCAGACTCCGCATGGTGGCGGCATCGATACGCATGATGGAATCGTCCTGCACCAGGACCGGAGGCTGGAGATGCGACAGGGCCGAACCATCCGCTGCCTGAGTATCCAGGAGAAACCTCACGAGACCGCCCGCGGCCCGTGCCGGTCCCTGGCCGGTGTCGTCCAGTGCCCAGGCCTCAAGAGTCGCGACCTGATACTGGCGACGGAGCGTGTCGGCCGCTTCTGTGGCAGCGAATGTCCAGTCGGGGCGGGGCGTACTGGTCGCCTGAAGGAACGCCTCCAGTTCGTCTGTCATCCCGCCATCGTGCTCGAGGGATTCCGGGTAGATCAACTCCGACGGACCGATTCGAACGAGTTCATCCAGAACCATGTTCGATGGCAGGCTCCGCACATGCAGCGAGCCGGTTGACAACTCGGCCCATGAGATGATCGCGTCATCGCCTTCGATCACCAGAGCGGCGGCTATGTTGGCGACACCATCGTCGAGAAGCGTGTCGTCAACGAGCGTTCCGGGAGTCAGGACTCTCGTGACCGCCCTGTCGACGACTCCCTTGGCTTCGGATGGATCCTGGATCTGTTCGCAGACCGCCACTCGATAGCCCTGCTGAATCAGTTTCCTGATGTAGGCTTCCGCGCTGTGGTACGGGATTCCGGCCATGGGAATACCAGATGAACGTTCGGTGAGCGTCAGTCCAAGAACCTTGTGGGTCAGCTTGGCATCCTCATCGAACATCTCGTAGAAATCGCCCATCCTGAAGAAGAGGACGCACCCGGGATTCTCAGCCTTGAATCGTGCATGCTGCCGCATCGCAGGCGTATCTCTGGGATTTTTTCCAGAGGAAGCGCGACGTTTCGCGGATTCATTCGAGGTGGAGGATTTGGCTGCCATTCACGAAAGTGTAGCAGTCTGCGGACCAGTGTCAGGGGGGTGATGCCCGGCTTCGTTCAATGAGGTTGTCCAAATCAATCCAGCGGTCGTGGATGCTGCATTGAACAGCATTCATGATCAGCTACAGGCCCAGTTTCTGACACCATCTTGTGATCAAAATTGACAATACTCCCTCGGGAGTCGTACTTTCGACGATCCGGAGAGCGAATCAGCGACGGCTCCTTCTCCAGTAAGATCCCACTGTCCGGTGTCGACCTACGAGAAAACAGATAAGGGCGTTTCATGATCCTGATACTCGTCATCCAATGCTGTGTGATCGCCGGAGTGTCCTTGCTGGGTGGAATCATACCCATGCGGTTCGGGGCCTCCCATCGTCTCATGCAGCTGGCCTTGTCATTCGTGGCTGGGGTCATGTTCGGCCTGGCGATCCTGGATCTGCTTCCGGAGGCCATCCATGCACGCTCGATCGTGGAGGGCGGGGATGCGATCCGCTACGTCGCGATGTGGATCATCATCGGATTCCTCTCGATCTTTCTTCTGGAACGATTCGTCTGTTTCCATCATCATGATATTCCGCAAAGCTCAAATGCCGATCCGGCCATCTGCTCGCAACATGGCCATGCAGTCTCCTGGATAGCGACCGGACTGGGTTTGTCGCTTCATGGACTGGCAGCCGGCGTTGCGCTGGCTGCCTCGGTGATGTACGGCAGCATCTATCAGCAGGCCATCCCGGGATTGGCGCTTGTTCTGGCGATCATTCTGCACAAGCCATTCGATTCACTGAGCCTCATCGCCGTCATGACCGCGGCCGGTCGATCCGTTCGAGCCCGTGTCATCGTCAATATCCTCTTCGCTCTCATCACCCCTCTGGGGGTGCTGATCGGTGTGATGATGGGGATCGGACCCGGTGAATTCGCTCCGGTGTGGATGACGCCCGCGCTGGGCTTCGCGGTGGGCATGTTCCTCTGCGTCGCACTCTGTGATCTTCTGCCTGAACTGCAGTTTCACCGCCATGATCGAGTTCTCCTGAGCTGTGCACTCGTCCTGGGCCTCGCCGTGGCCTGGGTCGCCACCCAGTTCCATGACCACAGCCATGGTCATGACCACACCCCGGATGCTGCCCACATCCACGAGCATGATGCCCACGAAGATGATCACGATCACCATGATCATGATCATGAGAATCATGACGATCACGCCCATCATTAATCTGTCAGGTGGATCGCCAATGAGCTACCATGGGGCGTCTTTCCATCTGGTACTGCAGTAGTTGCTGCATATCCAATGGAACCAGCTAGCGGGCGGATTCTGATCATGTCGGATACGAAGACCAACTGGAAGAAGACCCTCAACCTCCCTCGCACATCGTTCCCGATGCGGGCCAATCTGGCTCAGAACGAGTCGGCGACGGTCAAGCGATGGTTGAAGGAATCACTGTACGAGCGGGTTACCGAGGCGCGTTCAGGTGGCGAGCCGTTCGTGTACCACGATGGTCCACCCTACGCGAATGGTTCGATCCATGTCGGTCACCTGTTGAACAAGGTCCTGAAGGACATCGTCTTCCGGTCTCGGCTGCTGGCCGGTCGAGAATGTCGATTCGTTCCGGGTTGGGATTGCCATGGTCTGCCGATCGAGCACAAGGTCATGACGGAACTGGCCCAGTCCGGAAAACTCGACAAGATCAATTCGCTGGATGAAGCGTCCCGTCGAATGGCGATTCGCCGGGAATGCCGCAAGGATGCCGAGAAGTACATCAAGCTCCAGCGTGGGCAGATGCAACGTCTGTTGACGCTCGCGGACTACGACAACCCCTATCTCACGATGAACCCGGCGTATGAGCAGAGGGTCGTCGAGACCTTCGCCGATCTCGTCTCCCAGAACATCGTCTTCCGTCAGCTGAAACCTGTCCACTGGTCAATCGCCAATGAGACGGCTCTGGCGGAAGCGGAGCTCGAGTACGAGGATCGAATCGATCCTTCTGTCTACGTGGACTTCGAGGCCGCAGACGCATCGGCGGTCGCCGCCGCGTTCGACACCGAGCTGGATCAGACGCCTTCATTCATGATCTGGACAACGACCCCATGGACGCTGCCCGCCAATCTGGCGATCGCGGTTCATGATCGGCTTCTCTACGCCCTGGTTCGACTCGATGGTGCCTTGACGATCGTCGCCGATGAACTGGTCGAGAGAGTGGCCAAGATCGGTGGTGTGGAGAACATCGAACGTCTGGCCACATGCCGTGGTGATCAACTCGCGGGTCTCTCCTACAAGCATCCTTTCATCGATCAGAAAAGTCCTGTGGTTTCAGCCGAATACGTGACACTCGAAGATGGGACCGGGCTGGTCCATACCGCGCCTGGGCATGGTGTCGAGGACTATGGGACAGGTCTCCGTGAAGGGCTCGACATCTACTGTCCCGTCCAGGGGGATGGCACCTACGACGAGACCGTTCCTCAATGGCTGCATGGTCTTTCCGTGTGGGAGGCGAATCCCAAGGTCGTTGAACACCTGAGATCATCAGGTCATCTGTTCACATCCATCGATATCGATCACTCCTATCCACATGACGGACGATCAAAGACCCCGGTCATCTTCCGAGCAACGGAGCAGTGGTTCATCGGTGTCGATCGTCCCATGCGAAAGGGCGGGGAATCACTGAGAGCAATGGCCATGTCCGCCACTGAATCCTCGGTCAAGTTCGTCCCCGAATGGGGACGCAACCGGATGCGCGGCATGCTGGAGTCCCGCCCCGACTGGTGCATATCCCGTCAGAGGGCCTGGGGACTTCCCATACCGGCCTTCGCGATGCCCGGGGGAGAGGTGCTCATGACATCGGCCAGTGTCCGGGCGGTAGCCGGTGCATTTGGACAGCGTGGCAGTGATGCCTGGTTCACCGAGACACCGGCGATGCTGCTGGCCGACTACGATCCGGGATCGGATCCGGATGCCCCGGATGGCCTGGACATCGAGTCGCTGGAGAAGATGCATGACATCTTCGATGTCTGGTTCGAATCCGGGAGTTCATGGAATGCGGTCATGTCCGCTCGGGAACAGGGGTATCCGATCGATCTCTACTCCGAGGGATCAGATCAACATCGTGGCTGGTTCCAGCTCTCCCTGCTGCCGGCGCTCGGGGTGACGGGTGAACCACCATTCCGCTGTCTTCTGACGCATGGCTTCATGGTCGATCGTAACGGTCGCAAGATGAGCAAGTCCGGTGGCAATGCGTTGAACGTGGATGACCTTCTCAAGGATGTCGGGGCCGATGTCTGTCGATGGTGGGTCAGCAGCCTGGCCTTCGAGAACGACATCCGGGTGGATCTCGAACTCTTCAAGCTCGCCGGCGAGTCCTATCGCAAGATTCGAAACACGATTCGTTTCCTTCTGAGCAATCTGGACGATCTCGAGAAGCCGGTCGATCTCGATCAGATCTGCTCGAGTCTCGCCCCCGATTCGCTCGATGCCTGGGTCCTCTCGCAGGGCAGTCGACTTCAGACGGATGTCATGGAGGCGTACGAGAACTACGAGTTCCGTCGAGCCCATCTGGCCATCTTCGACTTCTGCAATGAAACACTCTCTGCCATCTATTGTGTCGCGGTCAAGGATCGTCTCTACTGCGACCAGCCCGACAGCGAACGTCGACGCCAGAGTCAGGCCACCCTGTTCCTGCTGGCGGAACTGCTTTGTCGATTGACATCGCCCATCCTGTCGCACACGGCGGACGAGGCATGGAGATCGCTTCACGGTGACGAGGCCTGCGTCCATATGGAGATCCTCCGGCCCATCACCATCGAAGTCGACTCCCGATGGCCCAAGGTGCTGGAGGCTCGTGATCGGATTCTCAAGGCTCTTGAAGTAGCCAAGGGTCCTGATCAGGGCGGCATCGAGAAATCGCTCGATGCGGGTGTGGTCCTGCCTGATCCGGATGGAGATCTTCATCCATTCAGAGAGGATCTGGAGTCCATGTGCGAACTCTCCAGGCTCAGATGTGATGCTCAGGCGGAGATGATCGTCATCGAGGATCTTCGCTCCGAGCCCTGCTGCGAGCGTTCATGGCGACGAGACGAAACCGTCTCCAAGCGATCCAACGGTTCTCTCCTCAGCGATCGAGACTGGGAAGCTGTCCAGGCGGCTGCCCAGTAGCGTCCGGGCACCACGTCCATGTCATCTGAACCGCGTGTCGTGAGGCATGGTGGCTGCCGTGCGTCGGTGGACATCCATCAGGCAGGAATCCGTTACCGACCATTCCATGCTGGAACGGAAGGGGATCCCGGATCATCGTTGAATGGCGGCTTGTCTGGGTATTCGACTGACGTGACGGGTTCCCGTCTTTCGACAAGATACATCCGGTATCGAGTGCAAGCGGTGATTCAGCTGACTCGACTACCTGGTTCGCTTGGCTGATCGACTCGGAGAACACTGACTGTTTCTCCACTCGTGCAGGCCAGGATCATGCCTTCGCTCTTCTCGCCACGGATGACCCTTGGTTCGAGATTGGCGACGATCACGACCTGTGTGCCGACGAGACTTTCCGGATCGTAGTGGGCCTTGATGCCCGCACACACCTGGCGGCCTTCCGGTGTGCCGTCATCCAACTGGATCTTGAGCAGCCGGTCGGCATCGGGATGCAGCTCGGCTGCCTTGATCGTTGCGACCCGGAGATCCACCTGAGTGAAGACATCGAAGGGGATAGTGGCCTGCATCTCTGGTTTGGAGGCGGTGTCGCTCATTGGTCTGTTTCCTGTTCGGATTCTATATGTCAGTTGGTCAGGCTTGCGGATGCATCAGCGGCATCAACCGTGCCATTGGTATTGCCGGTTTCCTCATCATTGCCGGCGAAGTTGAATCCATGTCTTGCCTGAAGGGCATCGATGGTGAAGGCCTCACGCATCGATGCGGTGTCTCCGCCCATCTCCTCATTCATCAGCAGCATCGGAATCACCTGCTGGACGGCCAGCTGCTGGAAGGAATCGCTGTCGAGTGGTCGTCGGTCGATGAGTCGGACGGCGACGATGGCGAGATTCTTGTCGGAAGGCATGACCATGATCCGTTCCGATTCAGGCAGATCGGCGATGACGACATCGTTGTCCAGATCGGAGGCTTTGGTCAGGATGGCATCGATCACTTCAGGATCCTGCTGTGAAAGACCGGGGAGGATGGCGGGATTCGGGCGAGGCATGCTGCCCTGCTGGAGGTAGAAGGCCACCGTTCCGGGCTGATACTTCTGGAAGCTCTTGCTGTTCGGAGAATCGGCATTCCATCCGGTGTCCGCCAGGCTTTCAAGGCCATCCGTCTCGGAGATGCGTTCGATCTCGTCGATCTCCTCGAGCATGGATTCGTAGTTGGCCAGTCGCTGCAGGTCCTCGACGACCTTTGCCTGAACCTCGTCGAGATCACGAGGTGCTCGTGCGCCGTCGGCTTCCATGATTCTGAACACGTACAGGTTGCCGTTGGCATCCTGAAGGATCGGACCAGCCACACCGGATTGCACGGGATAGAGTCCGGTGCCGTCGAACTCACGGCATTCCGATGCCAGTTGCTCGATGCCCACGGGGAGACGGCTGAACTTGTCCGTTCGAGCTCGTCCGATACCGTCGAGAGTACTGATCTCATTGGCGTTGATCATCTCATCGCCGCTGTTGGACGGTGACTCGATCACAAGCCCGTAGGTATCTCCCAGATGGGTCTTGATGTCCTCGAAGCTCGTCTTTCGATCATTCCAGTCATCGGGCAGGACGAGATAGCCGCCGCTTTCATCGAATCCTCGTCGTGGAAGTCGAAGACGGTCGTTGATGGACCGGTTCAATTCGGCGACGTGGGCTTCACGCAGATCGTTGAGCATGGCGGTTTGGACGGTGTCCGGTATCTCGTCCGAATCCTCGAATCCAGGGAATCGGGATTCGTTGCGACGCCAGTATTTCATGAGCTCCCGCTCGCTCATCGCATCGGAGTTGCGAAGGGAGTCGTCGATTGAATCGGATGGGATGGTGAGCCATTCGAGGCTGAGTCGATTCGGAAGTCGATATCCGAACCCATGTTCGCCCTCACCTGGTTCGACATCCCCGTAGGTGTCGAAGTGTGATTGGATGGCTGCCGCATCGGGAGTGTAGTCGTTGTCCGGAACGGCCTTCAGTGAAACAACCTGGGCATCCGCGGCATCGAAGAGCTTGCGACCTTCACCCTTGAGTCGTCGATCGGAGTGCCGACCTGCACTGACGAAGTGGCTGAGGTATCGATAGATACCCGCACGGTTGGTCAAGGCCTGTCGAATCGTGGCAGGTGGAAAGCCAGTGTTGCGACTCAGTTGAAGAAGTTCCTGGTCACCGAGCCCGGCGGAGATGATGCCGCCGATCATCCCAGCTTCGCTGGCTTCGTGAGCCAGCAGATAGTACTGCTCGGGATTCTTCAGCTCGCCGACGAGTGGAAGTGGGGGGAACTGGGCTTGGACCTTGTCCAGAAACTGGAGTTCATTCCTGACTTCGTCCCAATCCCTGGCACTGATCGGCTTGTCATCCTGGCCCATTGTGGCGACCAGAGTGCTCCGGGCTCCGAACTGGGAGACCAGATCTGGGATCTGAGGCATGAGGAACACGACCATGAGGCCTGTTCCGAACACCGCCAGAAGCAGCTTGCTGTACTTGCGAAGAAGCCTGTTCATCTTGTAACCACCGTGCCCGTGGGCCGTTCGCAGGTTTTCACGGGGCCACAGGCCACCCCAGTTGGATCATCGATAGAATTCGACGATCAGGTTGGTATTCACTTCGAAAGGAATCTGATCAGCTGTCGGCGGAGCGATGACCTTGGCGGTCAGCTCTGCAGGAGAAAGATCGATCCAGTCGGCAACGATGTGGCCGGCCAGCGATTCCATGTTCTCTCGAACAACCTTGTGGATGCCTTCCTTGAGGGTGATGACATCGCCTGGGTTGATCGCGATGGACGGCCTGTCGGCCTTCTTCCCGTTGAGAAGAATGTGTCCATGAGTGACCATCTGTCTTGCAGCCCAGATCGTTCGAACGAATCCAGCGCGCCGAACGACATTGTCGAGTCTGGACTCAAGCAGCTGGAGAAGTACTTCGCCAGTGTTGCCCTTGCGTCGACTTGCTTCGTTCACGTACCGACGGAACTGCTTTTCAAGCACGTTGTAGTGGTACCGGAGCTTCTGCTTCTCGGTGAGACGAATGCCGTAGTCCTTGGGTCTGCGACCACGGTATCCATGCATGCCGGGCGCATTGAGCTGACGACGAGCGGTGTGCTTGGGGATGTCCGCGATTGGGACACCGACCCTGCGAGAAAGCTTGAGTTTCGGACCGAGATAACGCGCCATTCGGCGACTCCTGAAAAACGGTTGCAGTGGCCTCCAATGGGCCAAAAACAACACCACCACGGACCTCCGGGATCCAGAGTGGCAAGCCGAATAGTGGACCAGAAACCGAGCTCCCGGTCAAGGCTTTGATGGCAATGACACGGCATGAATCCGTGGATTCCTGAGGGGCATGAGCATTATCGGCGGCTCAATACGCTCTCTTATCAAGGCCTTCACGCCAGTTCAGATAGGCCTGATTGAGCACCTTGAGGCCCCCGGGCGTCGGATAATCACCCGTGAAGTACCAATCGCCCTTGAAAGCGGGGATCGACTGGTGGAGTCCCTCGATGGATTGGTAGACCACATCCAGCTGCCCCTTCCATTCCGAATCGGAGGGGCGAATGAGCTGGGCGATCTTTTTTTCAATATCGCTCTGTGTAAACGGTTCATAGAGCCTGGCGACGTGGTTTTTCATACTTTCGGCCGGCAGATCCGCCTGTGCCCGGCAATCCGCTTCGACCAGTTCGATGATCTTCTCCTGGCCGGTGTCCTTGAGCAGGGACACGGCGGCCTGGAAGGCGACGAAGTGATCCAGCTGGCTCATGTCGATTCCGTAGCAGTCGGGATAGCAGATCGGTGGTGCTGAACTGACGATGATGATCCTGGCGGGATTCAGTCTTCCCAGGATCGTGATGATCGATTCCTTCAGTGTCGTCCCCCGGACGATCGAGTCATCGATCATGACCAGTGTGTCGCTCGGAAGCACGATGTCCCTGACGATGTCGTAGATGTGCATCACGAGATCGCGACGAGCGGCATCATGGGTGATGAACGTCCGAAGTTTCTGATCCTTGTGGGCGACGCGTTCGGAGCGAACGAGATCCATCTGGAGCGACAGCAGCTCCTCTCGTTCCACGGTGCCTTTCTGGATGTGGTCCCAGACATTGTCGACCTGTCTCAGGCGGACAAGTCTCTGTGCCTCCTGGACCAGTCCGAGATAGGCCGTCTCGGCCGTGTTGGGGACGAAGCTGAACACGGCGGAGCCGACATTCCAGTCGATCAGATCCAGAACTCTCTTCGCCAGATGGCAGCCCAGCTGCTTTCGTTCACGATAGATGTCGGGATCATTTCCACGGCTGAAGTAGATGCGTTCGAACGTGCACTGCTTCTCCGGGACAGGATCGGTGAATCGATCGAGAGTGACCGTTCCATCTCGCTTGATCGCCAGCACATGTCCCGGCGGAATCGGATGGACATCCTCTGGCTTGATGTTGAACACCGTGGAAAGCGGGGGTCTTTCCGAGGCCACGGCGATCACATCATCGGTCTCCACCCAGAATCCGGGCCTGATCCCGGCGGGGTCTCGACAGACAAAGGCATCTCCATTGCCAAGAAGTCCGCTGAAGACATAACCGCCATCCCATCCTTCCGAGGCTCGTCTGATCACCTTCGTGAGATCGATGTCCTGCGAGATGCCCATGGCCAGTTCCCGGCCTTCGAGGCCCAGGAACGAGCCCGGGCCCATGGCCTTTCGAAGATGGCGATGTTCAAGATCGAGGAAATAGCCCAGACGTTCCAGTATCACCTGCGTGTCGGAATCCCCGACCGGATTCAATCCATATTCGACCAGCTGTTCGAAGAGCTCAGCCGAATTGGTCATGTTGAAATTGCCGGCAACGGCCAGATTTCGACTGGCGGTGTTGTCCTTCCGAAGAAGCGGATGGCAGTTCGACACGCCTCGTCCCGAGTGGGTGCCGTATCTCAGATGTCCGAGGTAGATCTCTCCGAGAAAATCACAGGCCGTCTTCAGTTCGGTCTCGTTCTCCGAGTGGAGCGTCGTCTTCTGCAGAACACCCATGTCACGGGTTGTGGCATCGAGTATCCGTGCAAGGGCATTTCGTTTGGTTGTCCGCATTCTTCGCAGGAATGGAACGCCGGGGGGCATGTCGAGTTTGATCGTGGCGATGCCGGCGCCGTCCTGCCCGCGGTTGCGTTGCTTCTCCATCAGAAGATGAAGGCGCCGCAGACCCCACGCCGCGTCTCCGTGACGTTCCTGAATGACATGGAGCGGCTGTTTCAGCCGCACCAGTGCCAAACCACATTCATGACCGATTGGATCACTCAAGGAGGTCGAAGGGTACTCTCCCGAGCCGATCGGGGCCACCGCGTGTAGGCTTATGTTCATGAGTTCATCAGAAGATCTCACCAAGCTCATATCAGCGGCCTCGGCCTGCTGGAACCAGATCGCCCGTTTCTCGTGGGAATCCTTCCAGATGTCCGGCCGTGGGGCCGTGCTGGTTCTTGCGGAGGATCTGCTCGCCGTCTGGGCTGAATCAGGGCCTGGCAAGCCCGATGTGCCCATGAACTACTTCGCCAGGGAGGATGTCCCCAGTGGAGATGATTTTCGCTCTCTCATGGACACCTACAAACCGGACTGCCAGGTCATGCTCATGATCGGCGGTCTTCAGGATGGTGAGCAGGTCATGATTCTGGAAGCCAGCGACGGCCAGCGGGTGAGACCCGACTCGTTCGTCTGATCTCGATCCACTGGCCGTCGCCGGTTAAACGTGATTTTCGTCAAATCAGTATCGGTAGAACTCGGGCTTGTAGGGGCCTTCCATGGGCAGGTCGAGATACTCGGACTGCTCAGGAGTGAGCGAGGTGAGCTTCGCACCCAGCTTCTCGAGATGGAGGCGGGCCACCATCTCGTCGAGCTTCTTGGGAAGCGTGGTCACACCAATGGCATACTCCTTGTGGTTCGAATGGAGTTCCATCTGGGCGAGGACCTGATTCGTGAAGGAAGCGCTCATGACGAAGCTTGGGTGGCCGGTGGCACAGCCCAGATTCAGGAGACGACCTTCGGCGAGAACGATGATGGAATGGCCATCCTTGAACTTCCACTCGTGGACCTGGTCCTTGACGAAGATCTGTTCGACGCCGTCGATCTTGCCCAATCCGGCCATGTCGATCTCATTGTCGAAGTGACCGATGTTGCCCACGATCGCGTTGTGCTTCATGGAAGCCATGTTCTGGGCGGTGATGACGTCCTTGTTGCCGGTGGTGGTGACGAAGAGGTCCGCTTCGCCGACGACATCCTCGAGGACGACGACTTCGTAGCCCTCCATGGTTGCCTGAAGGGCGCAGATCGGATCGATCTCGGTGACCAGGACCCTGCAGCCTTGTCCGCGGAGGGACTGGCAGCAGCCCTTGCCGACATCGCCGTAGCCGCATACCACGGCGACCTTGCCTGCGAGCATGACATCGGTGGCTCGCATGATGCCATCGACGCAGGAGTGTCGGCATCCGTACAGGTTGTCGAACTTGCTCTTGGTGACGGCATCGTTGACGTTGATGGCGGGGAAGAGAAGTTCACCCTTCTCGGCCATCTGATACAGACGATGGACGCCGGTGGTGGTCTCCTCGGAGACACCATTGATCTCTTCGGCGATCGGCTTCCAGAATGCTGGATGTGTGGCCTGGAGGGTCTCCAGAAGGGACAGCACGCACACGAATTCCTCCGACTCGGCAGTGGAGGGGTCCGGTACGGATCCGGCATTGTCGAATTCAAGTCCCTGATGGATGAGCAAGGTCGCATCACCACCGTCATCGAGGATGAGGTTGGGACCGTTGCCGTCACCCCAGTGAAGAGCCTGGAAGGTGCACCACCAGTATTCCTCGAGTGTTTCACCCTTCCAGGCGAAGACGGGGACGCCCTTGGGATTGTCGGCCGTTCCATTTGGACCAACGGCGACAGCTGCCGCGGCGTGATCCTGAGTCGAGAAGATGTTGCAGCTTGCCCAGCGGACCTGGGCACCCAGATCGACGAGCGTCTCGATGAGAACAGCTGTCTGGATGGTCATGTGGAGTGAGCCGGTGATGCGAGCGCCCTTGAGCGGCTTGCTGCCGGAATACTTGTCACGAAGCGCCATCAGACCGGGCATCTCGTGCTCGGCGAGCTCGATTTCCTTGCGGCCGAACGTGATGGTTTCCTCTGAGAGGTCGCTGACCTTGAAGGGGAGGTCGCTCATGAGTGGTAGGTTTGTGTTCATGAAGGTTTCTGAAAGCGTGGTCGTGCTCACGGCTGGAGACTCCTGAAAGGCGAGCTGTGTTGGTCACGAATATATTCATATATCCGGATATATGAATATATGAGGCCTAATCGTGTATGTCAAGTACTTCAATGGTCCGCTTCGGGGCTCGAAAACGATGCAACACTCCCAAGTCTCGCTACACTTTGCCCCAGATCAAGGTCCTGGAAGGGCTCTGGGGTCTTCTGCTGGAAGGTGACAGCTGAAACCTCTTCCCCAAGTACCTGAACCTGGAGTGTCTACCCGTGAGCAGTTCTTTCAGATGTGCCGTAATGACGCCCGATGGGGCTGCCTTCGATGGAGATGTCTCCTATGCCTCCTTCCCGGCATGGGATGGTCAGTACGGTGTCATGGCAGGCATGTCTCCATTGCTTGACCGTCTTGGCATCGGTCCACTCCGGCTCGATACCGATAGTGGTACGGAATGGTTTTCCATCGAAGAGGGATTCGCGCATGTGCGTGACAACACGCTGACGATTCTCAGTGAATCCGTCTATTCCGTGAAGGATCTTTCGATCAACGAACTGCAGCAGGAACTGAGGCAGTTTGAAGCAGCAGAGGATGCCAGTCAGTTGTCCGACGAACGCAACCGCGAACTCAAGCGACTCAAGACTCGACTTGAACTGGCTGAGCATCATGGCGGTGCTCGATCAGCATGAGTGAAGCAGGCAAGTCCGATTCAACAAGTACCCAGCTGACCGAGTCGTCCGGACTTTCCCTGACGGCGCGGCTGGAGGCGGTCCTTCTGGCCGCCGAACGTTCGCTCGGGGACGCGAGACTGGCAGAAGCCGTTTCCGAAGAGGGTGAGTCGGTCAAGTCAGATGCGATTCGCGAAGCGGTCGAGAATCTGAACGAACAGTATGAGCAGACCGGTCGCGTCTTCCGCATCGTGCGGATTGCCTCCGGCTGGAGAGTCATGACGGTTCCCGAGGCCGCTCCCGTGCTCAAGCGTCTGCTGGCCCAGAGGCAGCAGAGCAAGTTGACTCCGGCGACTCTGGAGACGCTTTCGATCATCGCCTACAGGCAGCCGGTCATGCGGGCTGAAATCGAGGCGATCCGCGGAGTGGCGTGTGGCGATGTCCTTCGAGGACTGCTCGAGCGTCGCCTGGTACGCATCGCGGGTCGTGCGGAAGAACTGGGCAGACCGATGCTCTACGGCACGACAAGGGAATTCCTGAAGGTTTTCGGGCTCGCTGGCATCGATGATCTGCCTGATGTCGAGGGACTCCCCCGGGAACCATCGCATCGTGTGGCGGTTGCCAAGTCCGATCCCGATCAGAAAGACGAGCCGGACAAGAGCGACTCCGAAGAGTCCTCTCCGGATCCCGACGCGGTCTCCGACGAATCGACTGCCGTCAGCGCGACCGAAGAAGACTGATATTTATCAATGGCAAAGCCCGACTCGGGTGCCTCTTCCCTCAGTCACGTCGTAGCATGTCAATGAGATGAATCGAACCCTCCCGGTCAGCGCGCCAGTCATCTATTTGCTTCTGTTGTTCCTTCTGGGGCCAGCAGCCTTGATGCAGGGAAACAATCCACTGCTCTGGATGTTGTGTGTGCTCGTCGTGATCGGAGTGGTGGCCTGGTACCTGACCAGGCAGATGCTCAATGATCTGCAGATCAGGCGGATGCTTCCGGATCACGGTCAGGTCGGGCAGGTGGTACCGGTTGGGTACCAGTTGTCCAGGACGAGCCAGTATCTGCCGGCCTTCGACATCACCGTCACCGAGCATCTGTCCGACATGATGAAAGAGGCCTCCTCCGCCTGGATTCTCCATGTCGGACCTGGAGAGACGGTCCACGGCGAGGGTCTGTTCGTGCCAACCAGACGAGGACGGCTCGTCTTCAAAGAGGTCGAGGTTCGAACAGCGTTTCCCATGGGCATCATCCCGAGAAGGAAACGTCTGCACGTGCCTCAGGATCTGAGGATCTATCCGAAGACACATCCGCTGCGACCAGATTTGATCCGTTCGCTTCTGGGCACCGGTGGCCAGGGGCGTCGAAGCATCGACCGCAACGGGAACGGTCTTGACTATTTCGGCACACGTTCCGTTCGATCAGGCGATGGAATCAGGGACATCGCCTGGAAGATCTCGGCTCGTCGCAACGAGTGGATCGCCCTGGAACGATCTCTCCCCGCTTCGCCGAGAATCCGAGTGGTGCTTGATCTGACCACTCCGACCGACGACCTGCAGGTCTCGAGCGATGAACGATGGACACCGGCGCAGCTGGAAGAGGACGCGATCAGCCTGGCGGCTTCCATCCTCCAGGATGCCTCGAGTCGGGGGTATGACATTGGTCTCACCGTTCAGGGACTGGATTGTCCAGTGCATGGATTGAGGGGAGGCCCTCGTCATCTTGGCCGGATTCTGGGCGCCCTATCCGATCTCGACCTCACGCAGGATCGGCGTGCCTGGGCTGCGATCCCCGAACGGGAGCGTGCGGGGCTCGTGGTGGTGCATCCGGATCGAGTTCGAAAAACCCTCAAGCGTTCCGATGTCTGGCATCTGACGGCGCGGCAACTGGATGATCTCGTTGCAAGCGGAATCGATTCCGATGCGCCTGAAGTGGAGGGGAGCGTCGCATGAATCTACTCAAGCTCTATCCACTGATGAGCTTCGCGGTGATTCTGCTGGCGATCGTCGGTCAGTGCCTCTCGCAACGACATCCATGGCTTCTGCTCGCCGCGGGGGGGCTGGCGGCGTTGAGCCGGACGATTTCAGATGGCCCGCGGGGCATCACGCTCTCCAGGCCCGTGTCGCTGTTTCTCACGTCGGTGGCGCTCATCTGGAGCGTGGTCTTCGCGATGGGCAATCTCGAGCAGCCTGTGCCGGCCATTGGCCAGTTCGTGGTCTGGTTGACCGTCATCAAGCTGTACGAACGCCACACGCTGGAGAACGAGGCTGAACGATTGATTCTTTCACTGCTTCTGATGGTGCTTGCCTGTCTGATCTCCATCGATCTCATCTTCGGTTTCCTGCTGATCGCCTGGTCCACGCTCGGGTTGATCACGCTGATGCTCTTCCAGTTGACGTGCGCCGCTGAAAAGGCACAGCAGCAGCGAGCACGGGTCCTGGGCATCGCCGCTGAGGTTGCGCCCAATCCGGTTTCCGGGACAGGTGTACGCAAGCACTATCGAAATACCACACTTGCCTCGACATTGTTCATCTTCCTCATCTCCACCACGATGTTCCTCCTGTTCCCGAGAGGATTGACATCGAAGCTTTCAACGGTGGCCCTGCGTTCGATGGCGCCACGTGAAGTCGGTCTGAGCGAGGGGGTCGATCTGCTGGGCCAGACTCGCATATCGCTTTCGGCCGAGCAGGTCCTCTCCGTTGGTCTGGAGAACGAGGAGGGGGAGATGATCCAGCTCAATCGGGCCCTGCGTCTTCGCGCCTCGGCGTTGACGGCCTATCGAGGAGATGGAATCTGGGATGCCGAATCGTTCGGGATGACCAATTTCGAGATCCAGCCAGAGCAGTGGAAGTCGTTCTTCATGACCTCGGACGATTCGGAGATCGTTCTGCAGGACGTGATTCTGGACTCGCCGAGCGAGCAGCTCGTGTCCATGTCGGTTCCGGTCAGTCTGGAGACGCAGATCGGAACCAGCATCATCTTTCGTCCATCCAGTCAGACGATCCGTGTGAAGCGAGATTCGCCGACCCCACTGGCATATCGAATACAGGCCATTCCTGAGCCGCCGTTGTTTCGCTCGATGACCTCATTCAATGCGGAGCCCGGCTTGCCTTCGCCCAATGCGTATCAGAATCCAAGGGTCAGAGCTCTGGCGGTCTCCCTTCTCGAGTCGGCGGGACTATCCGAGTCCGCACCCTTGAATACCGAATCACGTCTTCAATGGAACATCGACGCGGCACGCGTGTTCGAGCAACACCTGAAATACGGAGATTTCGAATACACCCTGGATCTCACCGAGGTGGGGGCATCGGAGGAGATGTCGAAGATGGATCCGGTGGAGCGTTTTCTGCTTCATCAGCAGTTCGGGCATTGTGAGTACTTCGCGTCGGCCTTGATGGGGCTCTGTCACAGTGTCGAGATCTCGTCGAGGCTGGTCACGGGATATGTGACCAATCGATTCGATGAAACCACCGGCCGCTACATCGCACTCAAGTCGGACGCCCATGCATGGAATGAAATCATCGGACCAGGTCCTCGCTGGGTCGTGTTCGATCCCACGCCACCGGCGAACGTTCCGGGTACTCGAGCAATCACCATGGGCCCGATCGATCGTCTCTTCTGGTTCTGGAGCTGGTTGGAAGGCCAGTGGAGATTCAATGTCCTTGGATACGACACGGAGACGCAGGAATACCT
Organism: Phycisphaerales bacterium UBA3158; assembly: GCA_002364555.1. GTDB lineage: Bacteria > Planctomycetota > Phycisphaerae > Phycisphaerales > SM1A02 > UBA1668. The sequence continues at coordinate 45,557 of DEYM01000086.1, forward strand.
GTCCGATTCCATGTTCCCCGGCATCAAGGAGGATCTTGCGGCCGGACTGGATTCAGTTGGCGAGACGATCCTGGACATCAGGAATTCGATCGGCATCGGCAGCATCATCTCGATCTTGATCTCCCTCCTGCTGGGTGGTGTGGTTGTCGTGATCGTCGTCTGGAGCAGTCGTCGAAGGCGTCGTCGCATTCTTCGCTACGCCAATGCCGAGGGGCTGTCTTCCGTCGAAGTTCGTCGACTCATGAAACATCTGGGGTTCTACTACGAGATGCTCGAGCGGTTGTCCCTGGCAGGGCTGTCCAAGCCGTCCTGGCAGCCTCCGATCGCCTTTGCTCGTACGCTTGAGCACTCCCATCCTGAACTGTCATCCAAGGTGGGTGAGATGGCCAGCTGGTACTACGCGATGCGATACGGTGGGGATCATGATTCAAAGGCCGATCTTCGAATGAGGCAGGTGCTTGAAGAACTTGATGAGGCGTTGAAAGAGTGAAACACGGACATGATGAAATCCATTCATTGGATGCATGCCTCCCGCATGAGTCCGCCATCGACTCCCTGCAGCAGGCATGGTTGAGGGCCAACGTGTCCTCGGGTGACCGCCTGCTGGATCTGGGGTGCGGTTGTGGTCGAACGCTTGTTCCACTGGCGCGGGCCGGTGCAATCTGCACGGGTCTCGATCAGGAGTCTTCCGTGCTTGATGAGTGTCGCCAGTCGCTGGAGTCCAGTCGGGCGACCGCGGAGCTGGTGAATGCGGAGTGCATCGAATGGCTCGGTGCCACGGATGGGACATGGGACGTGGTCTGTTGCCTGGGGAATACATTGTGCCAGTTCTGGCAGATCGATCAGGCGATCGAGCTGCTGGTGCGCATCCGTCGACGTCTCGAACCGGGAGGCTTTCTGGTCATCGACGACATACCCGGTGATCTGTGGCCCGAGCTCACCCAGGGCAACTGGCAGGCCGGCCTGGATCATGAGCAGGGAAGGCAGCTTGTCTGGTCCGCGGATGATGCGGTGTTTGCCATTCGATCTTCCTCAAACATTGATGAGAACGACTGGGATATTGGCCCCGATGACGATCCGCTTCGTCTCTGGACAGCGTCCCATCTGCAGTTGGTCGCGCGAATTGCGGGTTATTCCGTTCCACTTGTTCCGAAGAATTCAAGTGTGCGGGTTCTGCGGCCGGTCGGCGATTAACACTTGCATCCTTGATGACAACCACGCTGAAGCGGCCCATCGTGGCTGACGATAGGCGGTGAAGTAATCAACTTCACGAGTGTCCATATCAGGGAGAATAAACGTGCCGGCGAATCGATCTCGTACAGCAGGTTGGCGTCAATGTCTTGAGCAGATCAAGCACAGAGGAGGCTCCATAGAACTTGCCATTGCCCGTCCAGAGATGGAGGGTAGTGGCGTATCCGGTGATCTTCTGATTCGATGTCGTGTCCTCTGCCTTGGGGATGACGCGATCAGAGTCGAGGCGCCGGTGGCGTTGGGAAGGACGATCGAGATTCCAAGTGGTGTCGAACTGGTGGCCATGATGGCCGTCGGTCAGAACCGATGGATGTTCAGGACCCGATGTCTCGAATGGCATTCCTCGGAAGAACGTGTGGATGCTCGAGCGGAACTCGATCTGGCCATTCCCGATCGAGTCGAACGATGTCAGCGAAGACGGGACTACCGTGTTGAGACGGCCAGTCTTGATCTGCCGAGCGTGCAGCTCTGGCCACTCCTCGACCCGACCACGGTGGTCCTGGCCGAACGAGTCAACGAAGCGGAGTTTCTTCGTGAACTCGACGGTTCGGAATCGCCACTGTGTCGACTCAGTGACGAGGAGATCGATGATGAGATCCTGCCTGAAGTCGGACCTGCCTTGCCGGCACGTCTGGTCAATCTGGGTGGCGGTGGCGTCGGTCTCACGGTCGAGCACGCCCATGCGGCCAGCCTGGGGCGCAGGCCACTGTTCTGGATGCGATTCGGTCTGCCTCCCATGCTGAAGACGCCGGTCTGCGCCACTGCCAGACTCGTGCACAGTCACATGCAGAGCGATCGTCAGACCTATGCGGGCATGACATTCGACTTCTCCGCCAATCCGGCCCACAAACGTGTGGTTGTCAGGCAGATCCTGCAGGCCATCGCATGTCAACAGAAGCTTCAGATGTCGCGACAGGCTGGTTGAATGATCGATCGCATCAATCCAGAAGCCTCATCAAGGCAGCCGTCTTGTGCTGGGATTCCGTGAATTCATCGGTCGGATCCGAGTCCACCACGATGCCGCACCCCGTTCCATAGACCAGCCTGCCTTCGACTTCGTGGAATCCGCCTTTGGCGTTTCCTTCGAAGGCTGCTGTTCGAATGGACACGCCCAGCCTCAGGTCGCCGGATGTCGACAGGCAGCCGACGGCGCCGCAGTAGGGGCCTCGAGGGGACTGCTCCAGTTCGTCGATGACCTGCATGGCGCGGATCTTCGGGGCGCCGGTCACTGATCCAGGTGGAAAGGTCGCCCGCAGAATCTCGGAGAAACGTGTGCCCGGTGTCAGTTGTCCGCAGATCTCCGCCACGCCGTGATGGACGGTCGGGTGGGATTCGATCGATCTGGGCTGGCTCACCCCGATGCTGCCCAGTTCACAGACTCTTCCGAGATCGTTTCGCATCAGATCGACGATCATGTTGAGCTCCGCCGCATCCTTCTCCGATCCGGCCAGTTCCATCACCGATGCCTCGGCCGGCCTGGTTCCCTTGATCGGCCTGGAACGAAGTGTGCCCGATGCCGCATCGAGATCCAGAAACAGTTCAGGACTCATGCCGAGGATGGCGCGATCCAGCCCGCTGTCCGCCAATTCCATCCAGCATCCGAACCAGGCGCCGCTCGAGGACAGTGCCTTGAGCGCGAATTCACGGAGTCCGCCACGACAGTTCGTCGAGATCTGGCGTGTGATGTTCGCCTGGAAGAGATCCCCTCGACGAATCAGTTCGATCGTCCGGGAGACCGCTTCTTCATACCCTCTCCGGTCAGGGTGGCTTTTCCACTCGTCCATATGCAGTGGTTGGTCCGGTGCGATCACGGGATCGAACACCTGGGGTTCGCCGATTGACCACCACTTGTCGGAATAGGCATCGTGGACGATGGCATCCGGACACCAGAGGAAATCTGCGAGCACGCCTCTGGGAAGATCGGCATCCGAGTTGGTGACACGTTCAATGTGGGCGCCCAGTTCGTACCGGAGTGAGATCACCCAGCCGCCCATGAACGGCAGGGAGGGGTCCTTTTCGATGGAGATCGCCTGATCGGCCGCGATGGCTGCGTCCATGATCGCGAGTGGATCGTTGGCGGGTACCCCGGCCAAAGCCTCCTCGAGTTCCGGCCACGACTGGCCCGACCATTCGAATCCGTCATCGAGAACTTTGAGATGTCCCCTCGGGCTCGCCAGCATGGACCAGCGGGCCCAGGGGCTGCTCGAGCCCCCGGAGTGCAGCACGACGAGTGGCTGTTGAGCCGGATACGTGGCGGCCAACGTCAGCACGTCCTTGTGGGCGGTATGGAATTCTGAGCTGGTCGCGCGCATGAGTGCTCGATCATAGTCTCGATTGGCTGGAATAAATCGTGGGGTGGTACACTGGTCGCTCATGATCCCCCGTGGGGGGGTCCCAGGCCAGTGAAATCCACTCGCTGGAATCAGTTGCGATCGAATCGTGAAACAAAGGTGAAACATGGCTTCGACGACCACCAAGAAACGAACTTCTCGCAAGAAGAGCGTGCGCAAGACGACCCGAGCTCCCAAGATGATCTATTCGTTTGGCAAGACCAAGACGGAGGGTCATGCCTCGCAGCGTGAACTGCTTGGTGGCAAGGGGGCGAATCTCGCCGAGATGACCTCGATCGGTCTGCCCGTTCCTCCGGGATTCACCATCACGACGAATACCTGCGAGGCATTCAATTCCGGAGGTGGCAGATTGCCATCGGGATTGATGGCAGGTGTGAAGACCGCGGTTGCCCGACTGCAGCGTGAGACTGGAAAGAAGTTCGGCTCGAAGAGCAATCCACTTCTGGTCTCCGTTCGAAGTGGTGCGGCCGTCTCCATGCCTGGAATGATGGACACGATCCTCAATCTGGGCCTGAACGATGAAGCGGTCGATGGCATGGCGGCGCTGACAGGCAATGAACGATTCGCCCTCGATGCCTATCGTCGTCTGATCAACATGTTCGGCGATGTCGTGATGGGTGTCGATCATCATCACTTCGAGGCCGAGTTCGATGCCATCAAGAAGAAGTACAAGGTGACCGAGGACACGGATGTTCCAGCAGAAGGCCTTCGCAAGCTCTGTGATCGCTACAAGGCGGTCTACAAGAAGCATGTCGGCAAGCCCTTCCCCCAGGATCCCTATCGCCAGCTGCAGGCGGCCATCGAAGCCGTGTTCCGTTCATGGAACGCACCCAAGGCGATCTCCTATCGCCGTATCAACGAGATCGCCGGACTGACGGGAACCGCGGTCAACGTGCAGACGATGGTCTTCGGAAACATGGGTGACGACTCGGGCACGGGCGTGGCCTTCACCAGAGACCCTTCCACGGGCAAGAACGAGTTCTACGGCGAATTCCTGATCAACGCCCAGGGTGAGGATGTCGTGGCCGGCATCCGCACACCGGAACCCGTGATCGGCATGAAAAAGTGGAATGCATCCGTCCACAAGCAGCTGCTCGCCATTCGAACCAAGCTCGAGAAGCACTATCGCGATGTCCAGGACGTCGAGTTCACCATCGAGAGAGGCACGCTCTACATGCTCCAGACGCGTAACGGCAAGCGTACGGCGGCGGCTGCGGTACGTATCGCCGTGGAGATGGTGAAGGAGAAATTGATCACGCAGGACGAGGCCATTCTCAGAGTGCCCGCCGGTGACGTGGTCCAGCTTCTGCTGCCGAGTTTCACCGCCGCGGACAAGAAGAAGTCGACATGCATCACGAAGGGGCTTCCGGCATCTCCCGGCGCCTCATCCGGCGCCCTGGCCTTCTCGGCCGACGAGGCAGTCGAGCGAACCGAAGCCGGCGAAGACGTCATTCTGGTTCGACGCGAGACGTCGCCCGAGGATGTCGAGGGCATGCACCATGCGGTTGGCATCCTGACTTCCACCGGCGGCATGACATCCCATGCCGCGGTTGTCGCCCGTGGCTGGGGCAAGTGCTGCGTGGCCGGGGCCGGTCAGCTGGAGATCGACGAGAAGCGACGCCGTGTGACCGTCAATGGAAAGCACTGGGGTCCCAAGGACATCCTGTCCATCGATGGTGGAACCGGTGAAGTCCTCGTCGGAAAGGTGAAGGGCTCCGTTCCGAAGATGTCCAAGGAGTTCACCACTCTGATGA
>DEYM01000030.1:0-3485 GCA_002364555.1 Phycisphaerales bacterium UBA3158
CCTGTCACCACTCGACAGCACCGACATCCATTTTTCACAAGATCGTGGACGGATCACATCGCCATTCATCCATATTTATCGATGAATGACGATGTTAATGAAGTACACTCGACACCGAGGAAATAAGAATGTCCCGTCTGACCAGAAGACAATTCATCGGGCGTACCGCACTCATCGCCGGCACACTCCCCATGATCGCATGGGACGACGCCTGCCAACGAGCCAATGTGACGACATCGATGCTGGAGAAGTTCCGAAAAAGCATTGATGGAGATGTCCTGTATCCGATCGATCCGGGCTACTGGGAACGAACCGTCGTCTGGAATGCTCGATTCCAGCACGCACCGATGATGTTCGTGCTTCCCGCCAATGAGGCGGATGTGCAAAAAGCCATTCAGTTCAGTAAATCCAACGGAATCAGGCTCTCGCCGCGAGGCGGTGGGCACAACTACTGCGGATGGTCCACGTGCGATGGAATGGTGATCGATTTCCGAAACATGGCCCATATCAATGTCGAGAGCGATGCATCCGTGGCACACATCGGCCCGGGTGCACTCCTGTTCGATATGTATCAGAAGCTGTGGTGCGATGCCCAATGCAGTCTGCCTGGAGGCACCTGTCCGACTGTCGGCCTTGCTGGATTCACATTAGGAGGAGGCTTCGGACTCTACTCACGGGCATGGGGTCTCATGTGCGACAGGCTTATCGAGGTACGGGCGGTCACTGCCGATGGAGATCTCATCACAGCCAATGCCAACAATGAACATTCGGATCTGTTCAAGGCCTGTCGAGGCGGCGGCGGCGGAAGTCTCTGTATCGTCACGGAATTCATCTACGAGCCGATTCAGGTCGACACAACGTCATTCGGTCGCGTGACCCTGAGCAACTTCAGCGCCGCTGCGGATTTTCTGGATGCGTATCAGAACTTCGGCCCCCATGCCGATCCCAAACTCGGAGTAGTCATGAGCCTTGGAACCAGACCTGGCAATCCAAATGGAGCCAGAGCCGGAATGGCGTCAGTCGCCATAGGAGACGGGCAGGAATGGGACCACCTGATGAAACCGTTTCTGGACAAACTGGTCAAAAAAGGTGTTCCACACCATGTGACCACGCCTTCCGAAAGCAATCCTGCCCAGATAGCCATCACGTACGCCAGATCGAACAGTGATCCGCAATGGATGTCATGCGAATCGGATGTTCCCGATGCGGAACACTTCGAAAAGACGACGAGATGCAAACCATCTTCCGTGTATCTCAATGAACCACTCACCTCATCCGGTGTCGACACCTTCGTATCGGCCATCAGTGATCGCCAGAACGATTCGACATTCACGAATTCAGCGAGCATCTCCATGGATTGCTATGGAGGTCAGATCGCCCATGAACCCGAAGGTGGATCGGTCATGTACCATCGAGAAGCCATGGCTGTATCACAGCTCTTCACTGGGGGATGGGAACAGAATGCGCCTGCCGACTATGTCCAGAGAAACATAGATTGGCTAGACGACACCCGAACGCAGCTGGCCAATGTCAGTACGAACGGGGCGTATGTGAACTATTGCGACGATGCCATCGAGGACTGGGAAACCGCCTACTGGGGCCCCCGTTATCCATTTCTACAGCAAGTCAAGCTTGCATACGACAGCAATGACGTGTTCAGATTTCCCCAAAGCATTCGTCTGCCCTGATACCTACCGGGTGCAACCGTAGTTATTGAGGACGATCAGCAGATCGTCGACATCGGTGAGCCCGTCGCCGTCCAGATCTGCACCAAGACCGCTGTATGAAGACAGCACATGAAGCACATCATCGATGCTGACATCGCCGTCACCAGTCAGATCCCCTGGACAGCATGTATCGATGAAGCCATCTAGATCGATGTCGAGCTCCGGCCATTGGGCGATATCCAGATCATCTGGCTGCCCGTTGCCGTTGCAGTCGGGCGGAGTCTGGAAGGAGGCGATGAGTGAAAAGACTGGAACGCCTCCCTCTGGTGAAGCCCAGCTCGCCGCCCATGTGCTCAAGACATCAGGATCGGAATCGATTCGCAGGGACCAAGTCAGCCATTGACTCCCATTGGGTTGGCCATCGGTCCATGCAGAGAAGTTCATCGCGGTCCCATCCACCCACTGCCAATTGTCCGTCAAAGGCACGGATACTGCAGTTGCATTGCGCTGAGCCCCCAACCATGGACCATCACAGGCCTGAAGAGCAGCGTTCGAGGCGACCTGATGAAGAAAGGCGGTCATTGAAGATGTCTTCGAAGTCGCCAAGGCACCCCCGGCATCCACGGCCAGACCGGACGCCTCGGACCAGCCGATGGCGTGATCGGACTTGTACAGCATGACCCAGCAGGAACCATCGGGCGATTGGACCTGGTTGGTCCAGACACCAGCGAGTGGATTGGATGATTCCACCAAGAGGGACAACATGAGGATTGCCAGCAGATTTCCCATACTGCTCATGATGACTCACTTGGCTTGCCATGACAACAAAATAGCCATCTAAATACAGGGTATGAATCCCGTATCCCGCAAATGAACATGGCATATAGGCTGACACCAGAACAGGACTTGGGATCGAATCTCTGTCGAATATCAACGCTCGGAGAAAAAGGGTCGCCAATGACTCGGATACGAAGAATCCGCCGCCATGCATCATCAAGATGACCGGCATGAGAAAGGCCGCCCTCCCATTGCTGGAAGAGCGGCCTCTTTTTCACGATCCATTCGTATGCTTCAGATGATCAGTGGCATTCGCCGCCGAAGTCCGAAATCAGGTCAAGCAGATCCTCGATATCCGTGGCACCACTCTCATTCACATCGCCAGAGCAATCACCCGTGCAGCCCCAGTCTTCGAGCAGGGACAGAAGGTCTTCCACGTCGATGTCGTGATCACCGTCGAGATCGGCATCGCAATGCTCTTCAAGTGCGAGATTCTCCTCGACCCACTCGATGGCGGCTTCGTGGTCCGCTTCGAGGGCATTGTTGTTGAAGACGATCCAGAAAGGCTCGCATGATTCGAGTTCCTCGCCGATGGCGTACATCTCGAGCTCGAGAAGGTACACCCCGTCCTGACCGAATCCTCCAGCTGCGTCGGAGAGAAGGAAGTTCAGATGCAGATGGAAACTTCCATCGGATGCACAGGCCAGCTCGAATCCGTCCGCGGCCGAATCAGCGACATCAAAGGTGGGACCACCTGAACCGTAGCTGATTGTCAGCATTTCTGAAGCCGAGGTGTTGAATCCTGCACCATCCCATAGCTCCAATCCGTGCGTCGCATTCCATCCCAACCAGGTGTCAGGACTGAACGTGCCGGGGAATGCTTCCCAACCTGGATCGGATGTGAATCCGGGAATACCCAGCTCACCCATGTCTGCACCGAAGACTCTCTGCTCAGGATATTCACCATCATGATCGTCGTCGTGATCATCATCATGATCGTCGTCGTGATCATCATCATGATCATCGTCGTGATCATCGTCG
>DEYM01000030.1:3787-6513 GCA_002364555.1 Phycisphaerales bacterium UBA3158
ATCGTCGTGATCATCGTCGTGATCGTCATCGCCATGGTCGTCGTCGTGATCATCGTGACCAGCGATCAGCCCGGTAAAAAGCGCTCCGTCATGAATACCGATAAAGATATCGCCCTCATGACCTTCATGGCCATCATCTTCGCCGGCCGTTACCGCATAGCCCAGCCCCACTGTGGCGAGCACGGTAAGACCAGTCATGAATGTCTTGAATCGACTCGAGGCACGAGCACGATTTCTTGTTTGGATTCCTGTCGTCATATCTTCTCCTCAATTCACTAGTTGTATGAAAGACGTCCAGCTATCTTCGGATCGAATCGATTGCGATCGGGTCGAAGAAAAACATCGCTGAAATACAGTGTCTGAACAGAGCCATCAACGAAGCCATAGTTGGCCTTGGCACTGTTGGTTTTCGCCTCACCGGAGACGACGTTCGTTTGAACATGGTTGGCCGCTAGGATCGGCGCCGCATTGGGATGCGAATCGCCGATCCACCAGTTCTCCACATGAACATGATCCGAACCGGCGAAAGCACCCGTTGCGACCATGTGCAGGAAATGAACCGTGTTGGCCGGACTTGCAATCCTGCTGAGTCGATCGGCAGCACTCTTTGGATTGATCGCCGCATCCGGGGACTTGGTACGGGACAGATAGTTGTTCCATCCATAACTGGTACGTCGGAAGCGGTCAGTGGTTCCGTCGATGGGCATGTCCCAATGAGGACTTGTATCCAATGGAGATCGGATGACACCTGTGATTTCAACGTACTGACCGAGCGTATTCAACCAGGCGATCTTCTCGTTGGCGAGCCCACCATGGGAAAGGCCGGCATCCGCGAACTTACCCTTGGAATCGACCGCATACTGATAATGGGCCGACTGGAGGGATCTGAGATTCCCAAGATCAACCGTCACGAGTGATTGACGTGATATCGATCGAATTGACGGGATGAGCAGACCCAGCAGAAGCGCCAGGATCACGATCACGATGAGCACCTCAACGATAGTGAACCCCTGCCTGGAAACGCTACCGAATCCAGTGCCGGAGATCTTGTAGATGTGGTGTTTGGCAACCATGACCATCGCTCGATGAAACAAGAAGTGAACTGGCAAACCCGAAGATCGAAAGTAGCTAAATGACAATACGATGTCAATAACTAATGGCAATTAATTGCCATTAATGCCCTAGGCACTCGCTATCTGGCCATTTCGGTATATGCTCAACAAATGAGCGTCCAACGCCAGACCAAACAGCTTCAAGCCATTCAAACAGCGTTTGAAACAGCCGGAAGACCACTCTCGATCGATGAGATTCATGAATTAGCCGGCCGCGATATCGAATCACTTGGCGTTCGAACCGTCTATCGAGCCGTTCGTCGACTTCAGGAAAATGGTGATGTCTCCATCGTCAACGTCCCGGGAGGCAGTGATCGATACGAGCTGGCAAGCGTGGCTGCCGAACACCATCACCACTTCCACTGCACTGCCTGCGATCGATTCTTCGACATCCATGGATGCCCCGGAGGGTTGAAGAAACTTCTACCCAAGGGTTTCAAGCTTGAGCATCATGAATTGACGCTCTCTGGATTATGCGAGTCCTGCGCCTGACGTCGGATGATCGTCAATCCCCACATCTCCGGACCGTAATTCGAACAGAAGGCCATCCCTCTACAGACCGGCCAGATAGGCCTCGGCGGCATCGATGTGCGACTGTCGCTTGGATTCATCCATCTTGCGAGCCATCGAGCACATCATGGCCCATCGGGGATTCTTACCCAGCTCCTCAGAATGATTCCAGATCCATCGCCAGTAGAGTCCGTCCCAGATCTTCGTCCAATCACCATTGGGATGATTGCTCATCTTCTTCACATAGGACGAACCCGAGAAATACGGCTTGGTGGTGATCAGACCACCATCCGCATGCTGGCTCATGGCATAGACGTTGGGAACCATCACCCAGTCGTAGCTATCGACGAACATCTCCATGAACCACTTGTAGATCTGATCAGGATGGAGCTCGCACAGGAACATGAACCCACCCAGGATCATCAACCGCTCGATGTGATGGCAGTAGCCCGTCTCCAGGACACGCTTGATGACGTCGTCCACGGGATCGATTCCGGTCGTCCCGTCATAGAAGCACTCCGGCAGATCCCTGACATGCTCCCAATGATTGCCGGTTCTCATCTCGACACCATGATCGACATAGGTGGCTCTCATGAACTCGCGCCAGCCGATGATCTGGCGTAGGAAGCCCTCCATCGAATTCAATGGCACCTTGTGCTTGTGTCCATACTTCAGGGCCGCCTGAACGATCTGATCCGGCGTCAGCAATCCGATGTTGAGCATCGGGGTCAGTACGCCGTGCCAGAGCCAGTTCTCACCCTTGACGATGGCATCCTCGTAATCGCCGAAGAGCCCGAATCGCTCCCTGAGGAACAAGTCCAGCCATCGATCCGCCTCCTCATGACAGGTCGGATAGTGCAGACCCTCGAGGGAACCGGGATTGCCCGGATAGCGATCATTCACATGTGCGACCGCTTCATCATCGATGTCGGTTCGATCGATCACCGGAAGGACCGGGATCTCCCCGAGCATCTTCTTGGGGACCTTCTTGCGATTGTCCTCATCGAACGACCACTTCCCTCCCACAGGATCGTCACCATCCATGAGGACATCGAGTCTTCTTCTCTGATGCTTGTAGAAGTCGGCCATGAACCATCGCTTCTT
>DEYM01000030.1:6920-10609 GCA_002364555.1 Phycisphaerales bacterium UBA3158
CAGATCATGCTTCTTGCACAACCGTCCAAGACGTTTTTCAAGGAGGAAGTCGTGCGGATCGAGCGTCACCAGCTTCTTCACCCCGTCCGAGGCGAGGGACTCCACACGGCTCCCGAGAACATCCTGCCCGGTTTCGTGCCCTGCGTAGTCGACCTTGAAGGACCTCGAGAGCAGCCAGGCCTCGTACTTCTTCATGGAGGCACGATGCAGCCACAGCTTCTGCTTGTGGAAGGACATCGGATGATGGGGATCACCGAAGAAAAGACCATCCTCGACGAGCACAACCCCAGACGGAGCCCCTTCGAGACCGGGATGATCCCTGAAGAGCTGATGGGGAAAGATGAGCAGTTGTTCCGTCATGGACATTCCGAATGCTAAGCCGCAAGAACGGATTCGACATCCATTAATCGGCGAAAATCGATCAAATTGAATGAATGGAAACTAGTCCTTGATGAGACCACTGCGTCTCAGCGAGCGCTCGAACTGCGACCATCTCTGTTCCACGCTGCCGGTGATGCCGATCGACATCCGAACCAGACCGGGCGAGATGCCGGCCGCTGCCAACGACTCGTCATCCATCTCACTGGAAGTCGAACTGGCGGAACACGACATCAAGGTGTCGAAATATCCAAGGCTGACGGCCATGAATCCGAATCCCTCGATGTTCTGAAGATCCTCCATGAGACCCTCCGCGACATCTCGTGATCCGACATTGATTGTCAGCAAGCCACCGTATCCATACTCGGATCTTCCAATTCGCTTGAAGAGATCATGATCTGGATGATTCTCGAGCCCCGGATAGCAGACATCCAACCCCAGTGCCTGCAGCCGTTCCGCGAAGATCTGTGCTCGACGCGCGTGTTCGACCATCCGAATGTGAAGATGGGGCAATCGCAGACTGATCGAATGTGCCACCTGGGGGTCCATCGTCGGCCCCAGGATCATCAGGGGACCGGTATGCAGATCCATCAGCGAGGAGACGAATTCCTCCGTCCCGACGATCGCTCCAGCGATGAAGTCGCTGGCACCGTTGATGAACTTGGTCAGTGAATGGACGACGACGTCGGCACCATGCTCGATGGGCGTGATGGCCAGGGGCGCAAACGTGTTGTCGACCATGAGCCTGGCGTCATACTCATGAGCGATCCTGGACAATTCCGGAAGATCGGGAACTCGAAGTGTTGGATTCGTCAGCGACTCGGTATACAGAACTCTGGTGCGATCCGTGAACGCCGCTCGAACCGCCTCGTGATCGGTCATGTCGACGAAGGTTGTCGTGATGCCGCACTTGCGAGGAAGGAATTCGGCAAGCATCGCCCATGTACCACCATAGAGCGTGTCGCTGGCGACAACGTGATCTCCCTGATCAAGACAGCCTATCAAGGCTGCCGATATGGCCCCCAGGCCACTGGCCGAGCAGTACCCCGCCTCGGCCCCCTCCATCGCTGCCAGCTGCCTGCCGAGCACGAACACCGTTGGATTGAAGTGACGTCCATAGAGAAAACATCCACCCTCATCCGGACCAAGGCGCCCCTGGAAGATCTCCGGCATCGTTCCCGCCTCGAGGACGGTGAACGTGGTGGAGGCGGCAATGGACATGTTCACACCGCCATGCTCACCAAACTCGTGCCTCGCCGCCGCCAGACGCTCCACAGGATCTCCGGAAACGCCATCAGCTTGATTCTGACTCTTTTCAGTCATTGTGTTTCAATCTCTCTGGATAGATGCTCATTTTCTTCGATGCCCACCGGGGGGAACCCCATTGTACGAATCAGGATCATTGATGGATGCCCAAGAAGCGACCATGAGGCGATGGCTCGTGCATCAGCATCTTCCTGAAGGACGAAGACAATCAGCGGGGAGCCAATCCATGAGTCGAAAAGCACGGGTCAACGATTGATTTCCGATGGCTGAAAAGGCCGCTGTTGACTGAAAACAAGCCAGGATACGACCACCTCGGGATTGACAAGGCCCATCAAGAGCGATTGTACAGTCCTGCTATCTTGGGGGCATCCCATGAATGATGATCACGACCATTATCAGGAAGCTGACGACCAACCGACTCAACGTGACATGAGTCCGGTACTCCGTCCGTCCGGCAATCCATCGGCTTCATCAAGAATCGGGACTAGACTTGGCCAATTCACCATCAACCGGGTCATCGGCTCCGGCGGGATGGGTACCGTCTACAAGGCGACGCAGGAAACACCTCGACGCACTGTGGCATTGAAGGTGATGAAATCGGGCTTGGCCTCTCCCCAGGCATTGAAGAGATTCCAGTATGAGGCCGAGGTGCTTGCCAGACTCAGGCACCCGTGCATTGCCCAGGTATACGAAGCCGGTACCGATTCCCATGAAGAGGAGACACCATGGTTCGCCATGGAATTTCTCGTCGGGGCAAAGCCCATCACTCAATACTGCAGAGACAAGCAACTGGGACTGAAGGAGAAACTCGAACTTTTCGGACAGATCTGCGACGGAGCACATCATGGACATCAGAAAGGCATCATTCATCGCGATCTGAAGCCTGGAAACATACTGGTGACAAGTCAGGGGAACCCGAAGATCATCGATTTCGGTGTTGCCAGATCCACTGATAGCGACATTGCCATCCATACGCTCCAGACAGATGTCGGGGAACTGATTGGAACGCTTCAATACATGTCGCCGGAGCAATGCCTCGCAGACCCCCACGACATCGATGTCCGAAGTGACGTCTACGCCCTCGGCGTGATGCTCTACGAACTTCTGACCAATCACATGCCGTACGACGTTTCCGGACATCCGATGCATGAAGCGGCTCGAATGGTCTGTGAGGAGCAGCCTGCCAGACCCAGCACGATCATGCGAGTGATCCGTGGTGACATTGAAACGATCTGCCTGAAGGCTCTCGAGAAGGATCGCGACAGAAGATACCAATCAGCACTTGATCTCCAGCAGGACATACGGCGTTTTCTGGAAGGCGAACCCATCACTGCCCGCAGGCCGACGCTCACATACCAGCTCAAGCTTCTGTACAAACGGCATAGAGCAGCGGGAGTACTGGCGATTGCATTTGGATTACTGCTCATTGCCAGCACGAGTCTGCTCGCATGGCTTGCCACCACACAGGCAGCCGCACTTGATGAATCCAGACGGCAAGCCCTGCGATCCCAGGCGGTCATCGACGGCATCACATCACTGATCACACCTCCCGTATGGAATGGCGTCGAATGGTCTACCGAAACCACATGGAAGGAGGTTCTCGATCATGGCCGGGAGACGCTCGACTGGGATGCCATCGAAACAATCGACAGCCCGATGCACGCCTTGCATGTCGCCTATTTCAGGCTGGTACTGGCCAACGGATATCTCAATTGCAATGCCCCCACTGAGGCGTTGGCCGTGGCTGCTGGTACAACGGCGGAGTTATCGAAGTGGTTCAAGCCTGACGATCCAGAACTTCTCGATGCCAGACTGACCGAGGCCAATACCATGGCCGCAAACGGCCGGGTACAAGAGGCTGCAATGATCGGCCGAGAAGTCCTCGAGATCAAGCAGCAAAAACTTGGTCTGCACAGTCATGACACACTCGGAACCGCGTGGAACGTCGCCGTCATGATTGCTGATTCGGGTGATCCGGAACAAGCTCGTCAAATTTGCGAGCAGTCCCTTGGAGACGTTGCCCTGATTCAGAACGAGAAACGAGG
>DEYM01000002.1 GCA_002364555.1 Phycisphaerales bacterium UBA3158
GCGGACATGGAGGAGCCCCATGTGTGGGGGACGCTCACCAAGCGTGATTCGATCATCTACAACGACAACGACTTCGAGGTCTTCATCGATCCGGACGGAGACAACCTCGACTACTACGAACTCGAGGTCAATGCGCTCAATACGCAGTTCGATCTCATGCTCACCCGACCGTACAGATGTGGGGGGAACTACGACATCGGTTGGGACATACATGGACTCAAGACGGCCGTCGATATTCGGGGAACGCTCAACAAAAGCGACGACACCGATGACGGATGGTCCATGGAGATCGCCATCCCGTGGGAGTCGATGCGAAGCCATGCCAATCGTCCAATACCGCCGATGGCGGGAGATCAATGGCCGATCAACTTCTCACGTGTCCAATGGAGACATCGGCTCAAGGCGGATGGATCCTACGAGCGTGTTCCGGATGTTCGAGAAGACAACTGGACATGGACGCCTCAGGATGCCATCGACATGCACCGCCCTGAATACTGGGGGCTCGTTGAGTTCTCGTCGGATCCGCCCGGAAAGGGTGTCTTCTCCATTCCCGACGATGCGGCTGCCTGGACACTGCTCCGGAGAATCCACCATGCGGCCGAACAGTACAAGTCGATCAATGGTCACTGGCCGCTTTCGATCGAGGCGATGCAAGGGCTCTACGAGCCGATGCAGATCGATGGTCTGAGCAAGCCGGGTGTTCGGGTTGAATCGGATGGCTACATCGTCATGGTCGAACAGCGCGAGGATGACGAGATCAGGACCTACCAGTTCGGTCCCGGGTGCCGTCGCAGCATGACGGCCAAGTCCATGACAAACCGCTGACGCGAAAAGGCGGGCTCGTATCACCTTGCATGCTTGTTGAAGCGTGTTCTGGTGTCATGACGAAATTCCAGTGCGGCCATTTAGCAGCATCTGGAATGTTCCTTTGGAATCAATGAGAAAATTGGAAGTCGTCCTGGGACCTCTCTCCCCTGGGACGTATGGTGCCTCCTCGATCGGCTTCTGCTCTGATCCGATCGGGGAGGTTATTCATGTACGCAAGGATGCGCAATCGAATTCGGTCTCCTCACGCTTCGCTGGTGCTGGCAATGACATCACTCTGTCTGTCGGCACCGGCGACTGCTTTTGGGGGAATGGTCCATCGGGTTCAGGCTGGTGTGAAGACGATTCAATCGGCCATTGAACAATCCGATGATGGCGATGAAATCATCGTGGGTCCGGGGATCTATCGCGAGCAGATCGACTTGCTGGGCAAGTCGATCCTGATCAGGAGCGAAACCGGTCCGGAATACACGCTCATCGATGCCAGTTGTTCGGCTCAATCCCAATCATGTGGTTCGGTCGTGACGATGCGGATGCAGGAGGGACCGGATACACAGCTGATCGGCTTCTCCATTGCCGGTGGCCGGGGTACCGATCTTCTCAGGCGTGGCGTTCAACGGACCTATGGTGGCGGATTGCTGCTCATCGGATCGAGTCCGACGATCCGCAACTGTCTGATACTCAACAATCGGGCAGAGGAAGGCGGTGCCTGCTTCAGCGAGGAGGGCACGCCGGTCTTCGAGGATTGCTGGTTCTATCTCAATGAATCGACATCGGGTACTGCCGAGATCCGATGTATCGAGAGTCGCCCGCGAATCATGGCCTGTGGTTTTCATCAGGACGGCATCCAGTGGGAGGATACGGGTCTTGTCGACATACGCGATGACTGCGGTGTCAGTGGTGCCTGTTGTCTTCAGGAGAACTGCATCATGACGACGTTGACCGCCTGCATCGATGCCGGTGGTTTCTGGCAGGGTGAGAATCGAGTGTGTGTGGCGGATGTCTGTCCGGAATTCTGTCAGGAGGATGTCAACGCGGACGGCCGTGTGAACATGACGGACGTGCTTCGAGTCCTGAATTCATGGGGGGCATGCGGTGGCCGCATCAGCCGATAGCTTCGGAAAGCCGAGTTCCGGATCAGATCTCGACTTCGATGTCGCCGTCGCTGACCCTGACGGGATAGGTGTCCAGATCGCCATTGGCGGGAGGACCTCCCGCCTGACCGGTACGGATGTTGAAGGTCGCGAAGTGGAGTGGGCACACGATCTCATCATCTTCGATGAAGCCTTCGCTCAGATCGGCTTCCACATGTGTGCATGATGGGGAGGTGGCGTAGATCTCGCCATCCAGGTTGTAGAGCGCCACTCTTGTTCCGGCGACCTCGACGCAGATGACAGTGCCTGGAGCGATGTCGGCCACAGTGGCGGCTTTGTGGAATTCACCCATCTGAGTTTCAGCCTTGCTTCTTGCGATTGATGGAGAGTTTGGTCGGGCTCTTCTTCATGAACTTGGCAGGATCGAACTTTCCGGTGAAGTCCAGCTCCAGTCGGGCCACTTCCGACATCATCTCCGGTTCCCATGTCGGTTCCCAGACCAGTTCCACGGTGACATCGGAGACGCCCTCGACGGCGGCGACGGCCGCCTGGACCTGGCCAGGTATGACTTCCGCCATGGGGCAGTTGGGAGTCGTCAGTGTCATCTCGATGGCGACCTTGCCGGCATCCTGGATATCAACCGAGTAGATCAGCCCGAGGTCGTGGATGTTGACGGGAATCTCGGGATCATGCACGGTACGCATGGCCTTGACGATTCGATCATTGAGTTCTGTGTTCTGTTCGCTCATCCAAATACCTCGATAACGCGACGAAGCGCCTTGTCCAGCGCGTCGATGTCGGATTCGTTGTTGAAGACACCAAGTGATGCCCGTGCGGTTGCGGGAACATTGAAATGCTGCATGGTCGGCTGTGCACAATGATGTCCTGTGCGGATCGCCACGCCATGCCGATCCAGCATGGTGCCCACGTCATGCGGATGAAGACCATCGACATTGAAGGAGACGGCGGCTGCCCGATGGGTCGGTCGACCGATCAGCTCGACTCTTGGAATGGCATCGAGCGTCGAAGCAAGCTTCTCCACCAGATGTGCCTCGCTATCGGCTACCGCCTGCATGCCCAGTCCGGACAACCAGTCGACGGCTGCACCTAGTCCGATGGCACCGGCGATATGCGGTGTGCCGGCTTCGAATTTCCAGGGAAGCGTATTGAAGGTGGTCTTCTCGAAGGTGACCTGATCGATCATGTCGCCGCCACCTTGCCAAGGAGGCATGGCTTCCAGAATCGACTCGCGACCCCAGAGGCATCCGATGCCGGTTGGTCCATACATCTTGTGGCCGGAGAACACGATGAAATCTGCACCGAGCGCCTGTACGTCGACCGGTTGGTGAGGAAGTGCCTGGGTGGCATCGACCATCGTGACGGCTCCGGACTCCCGTGCCATCGAGATCATCTCGTGAATCGGGTTCACCGTGCCGGTGGCATTGGACACCCAGGTCGCCGAGAGCAGTCTGGTTCGATCGCTGATGAGGTTCTTCACGTCATCCAGGGAGAGCATGCCATCGGCATCGATCGGAATGACCTTCAGTTCGATTCCCAGCCGTTCCCGAAGCAGTTGCCAGGGGACGATGTTCGCATGATGCTCCATGGCCGTGATGAGTATTTCATCACCACGTTCAAGCGAGCTGACGCCCCACGCGTTGGCGACCAGGTTGATCGCTTCCGTGGCGCTCCTCGTGTAGATGATCTCGTTGGAGGAACCGGCATTGATGAAGTCGGCGATGCGTTGCCTGGCGGATTCGAATCCCTCGGTCGCCTCGACGCTCAGTTCGTGCGCGGCCCGATGGACATTGGCTGTTCCCGTGGAATAGTGGGTGTCGATGGCCTCGATCACCGCCCGCGGCTTGGGTGTCGTGGCGGCACTGTCCAGGTAGATCAACGGCTTGCCGTGCACCGATCGCTCCAGAATCGGGAACTGGGCACGGATGGAATCAACGTCGAGAATGGGATGGTCTCCGATCAGTCGGTCAGTGCGAGATGTTCAGCGGCCGGCAGTCGATCCCTCAGGAGGATCATGGCCTGCTCCCGCAGTGCTTGCGGACGTACATCATCGAGTATTTCGCCTGCGAACGCCTGGATCAGCATTCCACGGGCGGCACTGGTGGGTACGCCACGAGCCTGAAGATAGAACAGTGCTTCCGGATCGAGTTCCCCGGTCGTGGCACCATGCGTGCACTTGACGTCATCGGCGTAGATTTCAAGCTGTGGTCTGGCGATCGCCTTTCCATACTTGGTGAGGACCAGGTTACGGTTGGTCTGGACGGCATCGGTCTTCTGTGCGCCTTCGGCGACGTAGATGCGGCCGGTGAAGGCTGCCGATGACTTGTCATCCAGAACATGCTTGAATTCTTCCCGACTTCGACAGTTGGGGACCATGTGATTCACTCGAAGCAGATTCTCCACATGACGCGAGCCATTGCCCAGAGCCAGTCCATGGAGAATGGCGTTGCCATGCTCGCCGGCGAGAGTCGCCCGCATTCGACTTCGAATGAGCGGTCCGTCGAATGCCAGGACGCACGAGGAGACTTCCGAGGAGTCACCCTGGTTCATGGCCAGATCGCCCAGGTGCCAGGTATTGCTTCCCTCGCGAACCATTCGGTAGTGATCGAGATTGACGTCGTCGCCGGCGATCAGCTCGGTGACGGGGGCGTTGAGGATCGTGTTGTCCGTGTTGCCGGCATGTGTCTCGATGACCGTGCCGGTCGATTTATCGCCGGCAACGACGAGGATTCGAGGATGCACGGATATGGGCTGGTCGCCACCACTGGAGAGATAGATGACATGGAGTGGTGTCTCCATGCTGGCTCCGGCGGCGATCTCGACCATGACTCCATCGGTGAGCATCATGGTGGAGAACGCATTGGCTGGATCGTCCGACCATTCCGCATGAGCTGCCAGACGACCCTTGAGTCGATCGGGCGTGTTGGCGATCACATCGGCAAGCCGATCGATCTGCACACCCTTGCTCGACTTCGCGGTCGAGAGCCCTGGTTGGTGGATGCCGTCGACGAAGACGATGCGGGGCATGTCGTGACCGAGCATGTAGGGCTCGAGTTGATCGAGCTCCACGGTCACATCGGCATTGGCACTGGAGAATTCCGTGCCGGCGATGGTCCTGGTGTCGGTATATCGCCAGGCTTCATCCCGCATGGATGGCCAGCCCATCGTGGTCATGGATTCGTGGGCCTTGAGTCGCAGCGACGTGATCGCATCTTCAGGAATGTCCTGGAGTCGCGAAGCCAGATTGGTCTGTGGTGCAGTTGTCATGGTGGACATTTGGATTTCCCGCTCAGGCGTCTACGGCGTGTTCGGATTCGATCGGTGCGTAGCCATGCTCTTCCAGTTCCAGGGCAAGATCCTTGCCGCCGGTCCGGACGATGCGACCATCGACCAGAACATGGACGACATCTGGAACGATGTAGCTGAGCAGTCGCTGGTAATGGGTGATGACGAGGAACGACCGGTTGTCGCCTCTCATCTTGTTGACACCGTCCGCGACGATTCGAAGGGCATCGATGTCGAGACCGGAGTCGGTCTCGTCCAGGATGCAGGCGGTCGGCTCGAGCATGGCCATCTGGAAGATCTCGGCTCGCTTCTTCTCACCGCCCGAGAACCCGCCGTTGACCGGTCGATCGAGCAGATCGGTATCCAGTTCGACCATCGCGGCTCGTTCCTTGACGAGGCTGAGGAATTCGTACGCGTCGAGTTCGGGCTGTTCCCGATACTTGCGGACCGAATTGATGGCCGTTCGGAGGAAGTACTTCATCGTGACGCCCGGAATCTCGACGGGATACTGGAATGCCATGAACAGTCCGGCGGCGGATCGTTCATGGGGATCGAGTTCGAGGAGATCGACTCCGTCGAGAAGTATGGATCCCTCGGTGACTTCGTAGGCTTCGTCCCCGGCGAGCACCTTGGCGAGCGTGCTCTTCCCGGAGCCGTTGGGGCCCATCAGGGAGTGGACCTGGCCATTGTCAATCGTGAGGTCGATGCCCCGCAGGATCGGGGTGTCGTCAATCGAGGCGTGTAGGTTCTTGATCTCAAGCATGTGTTCGATTTCTCTCGTGAAACTTGTTTCGTATTCCCAGTGTCATCCGACACTGTCTTCAAGACTGACTTCAAGGAGTTTCCTTGCTTCGACGGCGAATTCCATGGGCAGTTCCGCCAGGACCTCCCGGCAGAATCCGTTGACGATCATCGAGACCGCATCCTCGGGCGATATGCCCCTCTGGTTGCAGTAGAAGATCTGGTCTTCGCCGATCTTCGTGGTCGATGCCTCGTGCTCGATGTGTCCGGTGTCGTTGGCGACCTCGATCACGGGGAACGTGTGGGCACCGCACTCCTCGCCCATCAGCATGGAATCACACTGCGTGTAGTTCCTGGCGTCGGTGGCGTTTCGACGGATGTTCACAAGTCCTCGGTAGGTGTTGTGTCCATGGCCGGCGGAGATGCCCTTGGAGACGATGTTGCTTCTGGTGTTCTTGCCCAGATGGATCATCTTGGTTCCGGTGTCGGCTTGTTGGCGCATGTTGGTGAGTGCGACCGAGTAGAACTCGCCGATGGAATCGTCGCCCTTGAGGATGCAGCTGGGGTACTTCCAGGTGATCGCGGATCCGGTCTCGACCTGGGTCCATGAGATGTGGCTGCGATCGCCTTCACAGATGCCTCGCTTGGTGACGAAGTTGAAGATCCCGCCCTTGCCGTTCTCGTCACCCGGGTACCAGTTCTGGATGGTGGAATACTTGATTTCCGCATCTTCCATGGCCACCAGTTCGACGACCGCGGCGTGGAGCTGGTTCTCGTCACGCATCGGAGCGGTGCATCCCTCGAGATAGGACACGTAGGCGGCGTCATCCGCGACGATCAAGGTCCTCTCGAACTGCCCGGTGTTGAGCGCGTTGATTCTGAAATACGTGCTCAGCTCCATGGGGCATCGGACACCCTTGGGGATGTAGACGAACGATCCGTCCGTGAACACCGCCGAGTTGAGTGCGGCGAAGTAGTTGTCGGTGGCCGGAACGACGGATCCCAGATACTTCTTGATGAGTTCGGGGTGTTCCTGAACGGCTTCCGAGAAGGAGCAGAAGATGACACCGTGTTCCTTGAGCTTGTCCCGGAAGGTGGTGGCAACGGAGACGCTGTCGAAGACGGCATCGACGGCGACACCGGCCAGGGCGGCACGTTCCTCGAGTGGGATGCCCAGCTTCTCGTATGTTTCCAGAAGCTTGGGATCGACTTCGTCGAGACTCTTCGGGCGATCCTCGTCCGATTTGGGTGCGGAGAAGTAGCTGATGGCCTGATAGTCGATCGGCCCCCAGGGTCGATCGGGAAAATGGGGCCACTCCGGCGCTTCCATGGTCAGCCACTTTCGGTAGGCATCAAGCCTCCATTCGAGCAGCCATTCAGGTTCGTCCTTCTTGGCCGAGATGAAGCGGATCACGGACTCGTCCAGACCAGGGGCAACGGTATCGGCTTCGATATCGGTCACGAAGCCCCACTTGTAGTCCGGCTGCTCGGCCCATTGGTCCAGCATGGCATTAGGATCATTCGTCACGGTCTGAGGCTCCAGATGGGGGGATTCGCTCGTTCATATCGAGTCTGAGATTGTAATTCCTAGATTAGAATCATTCTACGCTTTCAAATGTTTCAGAGCCGTTTTTGGGGCTATAATTGATCGCTTGGCAGATTTGAGGAAATCAGCCCTTTCCAGATCTTGATAAGGAACAGATTCATGCCCGTCACCGTCACTGAGACAGCTGCTCGCGAGATCGTCTCGATCATCAACCAGCAGGAACTCGCAGCCGAAAGCATCCGCCTCCGTGTGGGTGTCAAGGGTGGAGGATGCTCCGGTTTCAACTACCTTCTGGATCTCACCGAGAACACCAAGGAATCCGACGAGACCTGGGAATATGCCTTTGATTTTCCTCAGGCACAGGAAGATGAGGCTCTGGAAGGCGAATTCGCCATCCGTGTCGTCTGTGACCCCAAG
This sequence comes from Phycisphaerales bacterium UBA3158, assembly GCA_002364555.1. Lineage (GTDB taxonomy): Bacteria > Planctomycetota > Phycisphaerae > Phycisphaerales > SM1A02 > UBA1668. The sequence continues at coordinate 7,927 of DEYM01000002.1, forward strand.
TCCTACCTCTACCTGAACGGGACCGAAATCGACTTCAAGGATGAGATCATGGGCCGTGGCTTCGTCTTCAACAATCCCAATGCGACCAGCACCTGCGGATGCGGAAGCAGCTTCTCGGCCTGATCCGGGCTTGGCGTTCCATAAATAGGTACACTGCGGTCAATGAAGGAAATCGTCATCAGCATGGTTTGCACCTTTGTCCTGGCCCCGATTCTGGCCTTCGGAATCTTCGCGGTCAGCTGGTGGGGCACCGCGCCTCAGCAGATCCTTCCGCCGCCATCCCATCTGGCTCCCCGGAACACCAACACAACAACTGGTCCGCCAGGCAACGAACAAGTCATTTCAACCTCCATGCGGCCAGTTTCTGGTCGCTTGTTGTTTTTGGCCAACTGCGCAACTTGTCATGGGGCGGATGGTTCCGGCAAGGGCAACCTGGTCCTCGATCGCCCAGCCCGCTCATTCAAGGATGGCGGGTTCTCGTTCGGCAATACCCTGCCGGCCATTCGTCGGGTCATCGCCTCCGGGATTCCCGGTACGCCCATGCCTGGATTCAAGCAGACCTTCACACCAGCTCAGCAGCTGTCGATCGCCAGATATGTCCAATCGCTGGGACCGCCGATCCGAAAGTCCGATCCCGATGCCACCAGGATGGTGATCACGGATCGTCCCATGATCGCTCGTGGGGAATTGGCCTCCCTGGGGCCCGATCTTCCGTCCCATGTCCGTGGGTTCATTGCCGGTGGGACAGATGGCCTCAGCTGGGAATATCAGATGGATGATGTCCGTCTGCTGGCGATTCGCCAGGGTGGCTTCGTTCAAAGGCGCAACTGGGACGGCAGAAGCGGGGAGCCGCTGCAGCCGCTCGGGCGATTGATTCGTCTGATGGATGGAGGTGGCCCGGGGCCATCGTTCTTCGTGGACGGGAAGAAGGTTCGTTCGCATTTGAAGAGCACGTCCTTCGAACCCGGCTCGATCGCCATCGACCAGACGCTCGATCCCGGAGAGGTCACGATCCGGGAGATCGGCCGTTCCATCAGTGTCGGAACCTTCTCCGGATATGCCAGATCCTTCCTGTTCGACAATCCTCGAGATGTCACCATCGCGATCGATCTACATATCGAGGATGGTGCTCAGAAGATCGGAATCGACTCCAGGGGCATCGTCTGGTATCGAACGGCTGGTCCAACCGGGTCGACAGAGTTGACCGGTCTCAAGAATGCAGTACTTGGCGAGATCGATGGATCGACCGTGGCGATCGTCTCCAGTGGTGTCGATCGCGAAGTGGTCGTCAGCACGCTGTTGATATCCGATTGGAACGACTCCATGTCGAAGGCGCTCCTTGAACAGGATGTGTCGGCATGAACTGGTTGATCGTGATGCTTCTGTCGATGGGGGTCTCGGAGTCCGACTACTACGTGATCGAGGACATCCCTTCGCCCGAGGGTGAGGTGATCGAAGTGGGTGGTCTGGACATGCTGCCCGATGGCTCGCTGGCCTTGAGTACCAGGCGAGGACGTGTCTGGATCGTCGAGAATCCCGATGCAGAGAATCCAGCGGATGCCACCTGGCATCTGTTCGCGGATGGTCTGGCGGAAGGGCTTGGTCTGAAGGTGGTCGATGGCGACATCCATGTCGTCCAGCGTGGCGAACTCTCCCGTCTACGTGATGTCGATGGAGATCGTCGTGTCGACCACATCGACACCATCACGCAGAACTGGGGGCTGTCCAACAACTATCACGAGTATGCCTTCGGTCTTCCCGTCGACGAGCAGGGCAATTTCTATGTCAGCCTCAACGTGGGCTTCAGGGATCCCGAATGGTGGCATGGTCAGTCGGATGATCGCTGGCGTGGCTGGGTGCTGCGCATTTCACCTGATGGAACCGTCACGCCGATGGCCAGTGGTCTGCGAAGTCCATGTGGTCTGGGCATGAACATGGAAGGCGATCTGTTCGCCACCGACAACCAGGGCGACTGGATGCCGGTGTGTCCGATCTTCCACATAGAGGAAGATGGCTTCTATGGTCATCCCAAATCGTTGAGATGGACCACCGAGTGGCAGCAGCGAGGAGAGATCCCGAGCGACCGCGAACCCGTGAACGAGGCCCGCAAGCCGGCGGCGATCTGGATTCCCTACGACTGGTCGCGTTCGGCTGGCAATCTGGTTCCCGATACCACAGCTGGAGGATTCGGCCCGTTCGAGGAACAGATGTTCGTCGCGGAGCTGACCAACGGGATGGTTCTTCGGGCGGATCTCGAGAAGGTCAATGATCAATACCAGGGAGCGGTCTGGCCATTCCGAAAGGGAGTCGGGTCTGTCTGTCGAGTCCGGTTCGGATCGGACGACATGCTCTACACCGGTCTGACCAATCGTGGTTGGGGTGGTATGGAACCGGGCTATGGTCTTCGTCGAATTCGATGGACGGGTGTCGAGCCGATGGAGATGAAGCATGTCCATCTTCTCTCCGATGGTTTCGAGATCGAGTTCACTCGACCGCTGGCCGAGGATCTCGTGTTCACACCCGAGGACATCAAGGCCAGGACGTACCGCTACAACTGGTGGTGGGAGTATGGATCGCCCGAACAGGACAAGCAGCCGCTCGAGGTGGCCGATCTGTCCATCTCCCCGGACCGTCGACGTCTGATCGTTCGTACTCCGGACATCGAGGCGGGTCGTTGTGTCCGGATGGGATTCAAGGGCATTCGAAGCGGGGACGGTCATGATCTTCTTCATCCCGAGTTCTCCTACACCATCAATCAGATGCCGGGTCAATCGGGTGATGTGCCGTTGATCGCCCGTCGTGTCGCACCACCACTTGAGCGTGGCTCGGAGACACTTGATGGCTGGTTGCGACTGTCGTGGGGCGATCCACTTGATCGTGCCCGCGGCGATGGTTGGAAACTCGGCGCCGCCAAGCTCGATGCCGATGGTCGTTTCGTCCTGGAAGAAGGCAATGGCCTGTTGATGAACGATCCGAAGATGGCCGAGGATCTGGTTGTTCCCATCGGAGACACCACGGGACGTGTCCAGGTGTCCATGTTCTTCCCATCCAATGGGGAACTGGCGATCGCCTTGCCATCGGATGATCGCATCGTGATCACCGACATGGGTACCGACCCACCATCGGCGAGCGTGAAAGCCGTGTCGATAAAGGGCGATCTGATCATGGAGAAGCCGATCGATTTCTGGTTCGGACCAGGTCAGTGGCAGACACTCGAGTTCGATCTCGAGAGGAATCGCATTGAGGGGATCTATCTTGATTCCGCTTCGATCATGGAGGATGTCCCATTGAGTCCGCGTGAGGCGGGGGATCGTGGTCGACAGGTGAGGCTGGTCGGTGATGTGGGACCGGCCGGTATCGCGAACATTCGGTACAAGCCGGTCATGTCGGAGCGTTCCGCCCAGGGGCTGGATCTTCTCACGACTTCCTTTGAGGAGACTGGTGTCAAGCTCGATCGTCGTGACGGGATGTTGTCACTCGAGGATGCCGGATCGGTTCGATGGAATCTTCCGATGCAGAGGCCCTTGATGCTTCATGGTCGTCTTCGCTTCGCGGCGGATACGAACGCGGAGTTCGAACTCGGTGAGGATGTCTCCGTCCACATCGGACAGGGAACGGTCGGGAATCCGGCGACCGGTTCCATTCGTGGTGTCGACAAGGTCACGACCCATCTGATCGGTGATTCGGCCTGGTTCGATCTTCGCATCGAGATCGAGGAGACGGACGGCCTTGACCACGTGCAGGTCTACCTGAACGGTGTTCCGATGTCTCACGGAACGCTTTCTGCCAAGTCCTACTCCGATGCTGATTCGAAGGGGCCGGTGTTCCGGATGTCCCAGGGACGGATCGATCTGAGTGATCTTCGTCTGGTTGCCGGTGATTGATCAGAATTCGCATCCAATGAAAAACCCCTCCATTGGAGGGGCTCATTGTTTGAATCAATGGTGTCAGCTTGAGCTGTACAGGCGAGTGTTCGAAGAGCGATCAGCCTGCTTTGGACTGCACTTCACGAATGGTGAATGACTCGGCACCGGTCTCGACGGCAAACTTCTTCAGCTCATCGAGCCGACCTTCAGGCACGCCATCGACCCTGATCGTCCGGGCATCCAGAAGCAGTGTGTACTTGCAGAAAGGAAGATTGGCCATCTGTCTGGCGACATAGGCCCGCTCGGCTTCCTGGTCGATCGCGGTGTTCCTGTTGGAATAGTTCACGAAAACGGTCAGATCGCGAGAAGGCATCTTGTCGTTCAAGCAATTCTTGATGTTTCTGAAGCTCTGTGTGAGACGGGTATAGAAGTTGCTGTTCATGGTGTGGCCGATTCTGTAGGCGGTGGTTGAAATAGACACCGCACACACCAGATATGCGCTCGAAACCAACGTGGTTCATATTTAAGCGTGAATTGAATCCCATGGGCCCTGGGAGGCTTTAATCAGGGATGTTCTCGACGATCCAGCCTTCCAGCCAGACACCCAGTTCCGACCGTTCCGGATCGAGCAGGACGCTGGTCGGAGTATCCGAATACATCAGTTGGCGAGCTATTCTCACTGGATCCGATCGAAGTTCAAGCGTGAGACATTGGCCCTGCACAGTCTGGAAGACGACCGTATGCACGACTTCGTTCTCCTTCATGAACTCCTCTGCATCGATCGTCGTTATCCGCGCTTCGATGAGCTGCCCCCGTTGAAGCATGCGAAGTCTTCGTCTTCGCCATCGCCAGGCCATCAACGCCATCGGGAAACCGCCAAGGACAAGCAAGAGCATGAACAAGAAGACCAGCCATCCCTTTGCAAATCCGACGTTGTAGATCAGCCCAAGGGCGATCATCACACCTCCGGAGACACCGGCGATGAGACCGGCGATGATCAGGCTTCGATTCATGCCCACCGTTCGCTTGAGCAGTGAAGGTGGGACGGTTCTCGGTACCGCCTGGGAAAGGAAGTCGTCCACCTGCTCGCGTGTGATGAGTTTCCTGAGCATCGCTCTGGCTTCGGAGGAATCGTCCTGTCTCCATCGAGCGATCTGCTCGTTCATGTAGGTGCCCGGATGCGAGGCCGCGATGTTGCTGCCGCGATTCGGATCATTGACGACAGGCAGGAAGATGGCCGACGCATCCTGGGCCAGCTGTTCGCGTTTATCGTCCTTGATCAGATCGTCGCTGTCACGCCAGGCCAGAATCCCGTTCTGGTCGCCGATCGCATCCATGCCATCGTGGACATCCAATGCGGCAACCAGCGTCTCGTCAAAGAGCGTCGTGGCCGATACGGGTACCGGTGACTGCACCGTGTACTTGTCGTTGAACGAATCGGAATCCTTGAACTCCAGACTCGGTGACTCGACGGATCCCGAGCGACTCGAGAACAATCTGCCAAGAAAGCCCTCATGGTGCGTGATCGTGAAGTCCGGCAGCCTGCATTCCGGGCGATGAAAGAACATCACGGTCCGCTCGACCGTGACCGTTCGACGATTCTTGCCCGAGCCATGCGTCTCCGTCCAGGAGAGATCGGCCAGCACATCGAGTCCCAGTTCGGACATCCGTGCAGACATGTTCCTCAATTCGATCTGGGTCCCCTTGACGAGCAGATCAAGCAGCGCCGTGCGAGTGAACTCGGGCAGCTCATCAAGTGGTTCGAATTCAGCAAGGGATGATCGGGACATTGGTCCTGCTCGTGATCTTGGCAATCGTGAATCGACGGGTACTCAAGTCGACATCAGGATACTTGTTTCATACGACATCGGTTCCATATCCATGTGCTACTCTTCGATCACGACACAAGGAGATATCGTCATGGATACGAACACCAACACCATTATGCAGCTTCAGAAATCAGTCCGTCGACTCCGATACGGCATGGCAGCCATCGCCATCGGTGCCGGCGTATTCGTCATGGGCGCCATGCAGGACCAGCAGTCCCGCGATGTCGGACCTCATCTGGTGAGCATTTCCGCCACGCCGGCAACCCGTCCAGGGATGACCACCCTGTTTCGCCTATGGAGTGATGGCTCCATCGATCGTTCGGTCGTCGACAACGGTGTCACCAAATCCAATTGGCAGATCATCCAGAGATGATCCGTATCAGGGGCATGGACCCCATTGGTTGATGATCGCCAGAAGATCGTTGATGTCGACCATTCCATTGCCGTCCAGATCGCCCGGGCATGACGGACAGTTGACCTGATCGCAGGTGGCTGTGGCATGCCAGGTTCCCTGTGCTTCATCACAGGTCTTCTGGATCGTCCAGACGCAGGCGTTGCCGATACAGCAGGCACCTGATGGTCGGCAGCAATCAAGGTCGGGATCGTTGCAGCTCGTACCCACGCCCTGCCACAGTGGATAGATGTAGTTGCCCGATTCGACGCAGTCTTCAAGTGTCGTGACGACGCAGTCGGGGCAACCTGTTTCACGGCTGTAGTGACAGCAGGCACCGAGTTCCGGGCCGGTGTTGCAGGGCACTTCCGGATTCGTGCAGTCAAGTCCGATGAAGAACTGGCCGCCCTGGACTTCGCAATTGCATTCACTGGTCTCGAAGCAGTAATAGCCGGATCCTTCCTCGATGCAGCAGGCACCCATGGGTGAGACATCGGTCTCGCATGGAACACCGACGCCGGCGAAGTTGCCGCCAAGGGCCTCGCATTTCTGTGGTGTCAGTTCAGCGAGGAACCAGAGGCCGCTTTCCAGGTCCTCGTAGCAGCAGCATCCGGTCTTTCCAACTGGTTCACACTGGATCTCCCAGCATTCATTCAAGGGGTAGAACTGGCCGCCCTGGAAGTCGCACTCGCATTCGGCGGTATCTTCACAGATCCAGTTGCCATTGCCCGACCAGATGCAGCAGGCACCCATGATCGGTGCGCCCTCGTCGCATTCCACGCCATCGCCCTGGTAGTAGCCCATCACATCCATGCATTTGTCCTGGGTCATCTGGGTGTATTGCCAGGTGCCGTCGGCAGTTTGATAGCAGCAACAGCCTTCGTCCTCCACCAGCGGCGTAATGCCGATCTCGACATAGTCGTAGGCGACGAATGGTTCGCTTGGAACCTGGAACTCGACTTCAAGATAGCCCTGTGTATTGTTGGGCCAGTTGATGAATACCGACGAGAAGGGGACGGTGGCCGTGGCCATCTGGATCATCCCGTCCTGGCCCGCTCCGTTGTTCTGGGTGGCGATGGAGAGCTGCTGTGTTCCACCGTTGGCTGTTCGTATCAGGACCGTGTCGTTTGCCGAGTCGACATCGTAATCACCGAACACGGCATTGATGAAGACCGGTTGATTGGGATCGGCTCCAGTGACGTCGAACTGGAAGACGAACGTCGGTTGGCCTTGTCCACACACGTAGCCCGAAGAGGGGGCATCGAAGCAGTTGTTCCAGCCG
>DEYM01000165.1 GCA_002364555.1 Phycisphaerales bacterium UBA3158
AGTCGTTCAAGATGACCACATCGCTGGGGTCGACATACAAGCAAGCCTTTTCACCCGGCATAGGGCGATGCCCTTGATTGAGCGCCACTGTTCGAATTGAGTGGCCCCCCTCGAATGAAACAACGGCCTGGGTCATGTCACCCAGAAAGACCACATCCTCAACCTGACCATGAATTGATATCGCTTCGTCGCTTGGAAGCCACCGAAACGCTTCTGGCCGAATTGAGCAGGTCACATTTCCACCGTCAGGAATTTCGCCGGCGCCAGATCCTGCTCGGACCGATCCAACTGCTGTCTCCAGAGTGACTTGCGAGCCCTGCCGGGGACCGACAGTAGCCGGCAGTAGATTGGTCTCACCAAGAAACTCGGCCACAAACCGGGTCTTGGGCTGTTGATACAACGCTCGAGGCGGCCCAAGCTGCTGAACCTGACCATCCTTGAGGACAGCCATCGTATCTGCCATGGACAATGCCTCTTCCTGGTCATGAGTCACATATACCGTGGTAATTCCACTGGTCTTGCAGAGGCGACGAATCTCCTGCCTCATTTCAAGGCGGAGCTTGGCGTCAAGATTGCTCAATGGCTCATCCAGAAGAAGCACATTGGGCTTGATCACCAGAGCACGACCAAGAGCTACCCGCTGCTGCTGACCACCAGAGAGCTGATTGGGCCTTCGCTGGGCATAGGGAGCCATCTGAACAGCTTCCAATGCCTCCATAACCAGCTTTTTACGGCTTTGAGCGTCAACCTTGCGTACTTTGAGGCCGTAGGCCACGTTTTCCGCCACAGTCATATGCGGCCAAAGGGCATAGCTCTGGAAGACCATCCCGGTGTTCCGCTTGTTTGGCGGGAGGTAGGTGACGTCCTTGTCATCAAAGGAAATTCGACCACCTGTGGGATCGATGAAACCAGCAATCATCCGTAGAAGCGTGGTCTTTCCACAGCCTGAGGGGCCTAATAGAAAAAAGAGATCGCCAGACTCGATTCGTAGATCGATCCCGTCAACAGCAGTTGTGCTGCCAAACCGTTTCGTGATGCCTTCAATGCTGATGCACGTCATATCCACATGACGATAACAGGAAAGATGGAGGTCGCATATCGACCACTTATCCACGATGATGGGAGACATGACAAGCGTGGCGAATCCAGGTCAACTCGAGCGGCTTCAGCAGTGGCGAAATCGCCCATTGCGAGCCAAGTCCATCGGTGATGGCGTGGCCTCGATCGACCGCAAGGTTCGCCAGCTCCATCGGCGGGTGGGGGAATTCGTCGATGCGTGGCACACCCTGCTGCCTGTTGAACTGCATGACAACACCTGTGTCACCGGAATACGCGGCGGCGTGGTCGATGTTGTCGTGGAATCCTCTGCCGTGTCATTCGAGATCGATCGTCGACTTCGTGAAGGACTGCTTGACGAACTTCGAGCAGCCTGCCGAGGGACCGTCGTACGCATCAAACTTCGAATCGGTCCCCTGAACGGCGTACTGGCCGACAAGGGATGATCATTCACATCTCAGTGTTTCCGGCAACGCCTGGGGACGGCCCGCACGATCCAGACAGGCAAGCGTGGTTTCGCCTGTGACCAGAAGAACATCGGCGCGATGAAGTTCGTAGCGATGCTTGATCTTCACCCTTCCCGCATCCAACCAGTTGGTCGTCAATCGCAGATGGTCGTCGTACCGAGCAGGCTGCTTGTAGATGATGGACAGATTGATGACGGCCAGAAACGCCCCCGACTCCTCGAACTCGCGATAGGTGAGACCCGTTTCACGCAGCAACTCGGTTCGACCCATCTCGAACCACACTGGATAGACGGTGTGGTGGACGACACCCATCGGATCGCACTCGGCGTATCGAACACGAACATCCATTGAACCGGTACGAATGATCTCAGTCATGGAGGTCATCATATCCCGTCCATTCGGAAGTCGTGATCGAAACTCATTGGCGTCACTTTCCTATGCAGAACGATGAGAACACCCTGTCCAGAATCTCATCAGGTGAGACTGCGCCGTTGATTTCACCAATCGCGTCCAGTGCATCTCTGATCAATCCGGCGACCAGCTCGGGTGCCTGGATGGTTCCCGATGATTTCCAGTCGTCGAGCAGATTCGACGTCTCCTGAAGACATCTCCTTGAAACATCCAATGCCGCCTCCTGCCTGGGCGCAAGCACGAAGGCATCGCCGGCGAGTCTCGAACATCGTTCGATCATTCGCTGCTCGATGATTTCGCGAAGTGAATCCAATCCCGTGCGCTCTGTCGCGGATACGCACACATCGACATCGGTACGCACCCCATCAGCTCGATCGGTCATCGTTCCAACCCGAACGACATCCTCCTCACGTGATGGTGAGGATTCCTCCGGAGGAATGCATCGTATTCTCAGATCCGCTCTGCTTCTGGCTCTCGCCGCGGACGCCTGCATGATTTCATCAAGATGGGAGACGGGCATTTCCTCGCCGGCGACATCCACCAGAAGAACTTCGGCCCCCTGAATCGAACTCATCGAAAGTGGTTCTGTGAGGACATCTCGTGTCGTCCCCTGTATTCCGGAGACGACTGCGCGATCTCGACCGAGCAATGCGTTGAACAAGGTCGATTTTCCCGCGTTGGCCGATCCCTCTAGAACGACCCACGGCAATGATTGCAGGGACTCGAGTCCGACGCTTCGTTGCAGATGATCGTTGATCGATTCGATCGCCTGCGTTATCCGCTGCATGAGATCATCCATCTCGATCGCCGTGACATCCTCCTCTTCGGTGAAATCGATTCCAGCCTCAACAAGAGCCAATGCATCCGAGAGCTTGTCCGACACGCCCTGTGCAAGCTGCCCCAGACGATCGTCCTTCATTCTTTCAGCGGCATCGATTTCCCCATCGGAACGAGCGGCTATCAGCGCTGCGACACTCTCAGCCTCTGCCAAACCGATGCGCCCGGAGAGGAACGCCCTCGCCGTGAATTCACCGGGGCCGGCAGGCCTGACGTTGAGACCGGCCATGAACGCGTCCTCAAGCAGATCGTTGATGACACGATTGAGCAGAGATGGATGACCGGGCAGCTGCAATTCGAAGCTGTCTTCACCGGTATAGGAACGCGGACCAGGGGTCAGCGACAGCAGGGATGGAATGGATACATCCTTCATTCGAAGACGAACCGGATAGATACCGCGTTCGATGGAGGCAAGCCCGTCAACCAATCGGGATCGCAGCAGATCGAACGAGCAGGGGCCGCTGCACCGGACGATTCCACGCGTCGAATGACCCGGAGGACTCGAGACCGCCAGTATGGTCGAGTTGAGGTCCACGAAACCTCCTACCGCGTCAGCCGCGTTTCTTGCCACCACGACGCTTGCGATCGCCACCCTTGGACTGACGCCGTTCGACCATCTTCGCATAGGCACGAGCCTTTGGATCGCGAATGGTCTTGCCACCATCAGCCGACCGACCGGCTACGGTCGACGCCTCGGCACGCTTGGGCTTCAGATCAAGATCCATCTTGTCGACCTGCTTGCGGATATGTCGACCCTCCAGCGTTCCGATGATGCTGGACGTCATGATGTAGAGCGTCAGACCCGATGGGGCGGTGTACAGAAAGAGCGGGAAGGCCACCACGGTCATGACGCGGATGATCTTCTGCTGTGTTTCCTGCTCGGGAGTCATCGCCGCGTTCTGAGGCGTCAGATACTTCTGCTGGAGGAAGAAGAACACGCCCAGCAGAATCGGCAGCAGATTGATTCCGCTCACGTGCCAGAACAGGAACTGATGGGGCTCCTGGAACGTGTAGAAGAAATGGTCGGGTGCAGCGAGATCGGACAGGAAAGGCCAGCCGTCGAACAGCTGGAAGAAGCCCCAGAAGGCCGGTTGCTGACGAAGTTCGTAGCTGAAGTAGAGTCCGGCATACAACGCGATCCAGATGGGCATCTGGAGCAGCATCGGAAGGCAGCCGAGCATCTGGAACGGATTCAGTCCATGCTCCCGCATGAGCTTCATCTGTTCCTGCTGCATCTTCTTCTTGTCGTCACCGCAGCGAGCCTTGAGTCGATCAAGCTCGGGCTTGAGCGCCTGCATCTTGCGGCTGAACTTCTGCATGTTCACCTGGGACATCCGCGTGATGGGATGCAGGATGAATCGAACGATGATCACCAGCACGATGATCGCCAGGCCCCAGTCGAAGACGACATGGTTGGCCAGCATCGCGAGAATGCTCAGCAGCAGATCGGCCAGCCACTGGAACGTGCAGCAGGCACACGCCGCGAATCCCGATATCTGATACAGAATGATGCCACCCATGTTGAGGGAGACATAGGGTTGTTCGACATCGAGAATGTCCGAAGCCATCGGACCGGCGTAGATGCCCATGCTGAAGTCGTGCCTCTGGCCCGACTTGATCTGGGTCATCGGACTGAACAACCCGGTCTCGATCAGAGTGTCGTCCTCCGATATCGAGTACTTGGATATCTCGATTCGATCGACCACCGATTCGAGTGATCGATCGCCCACGCCTTCCGGTGAAAGCAGCGGATGGATGGCCATGGTGAAGTAGCGACTCGTGGAGGCGAACCAGGAAAGCGTGAAGCCCTCCTCGATGCTCAGTTCGTTTGGCCAGAACAGCGCTTCATCGCCTTTGACGACGTCGCCGTACTCGAGCAGCATGTCCCCATCCGCGATGACGTCAGCCATCCGATTGGCATCGACCTGCGAACTGAATTCGTAGCCGAAGCGGAAACGTCGTCGATCCAGATAGCGGGATCGCTCAGGTCGAAGATTCGGTGGGCCGTACTGCTGCCACTGGACGGAGATGTCGCGACCCGTATGATTGATCACACGCTGGTGGAGCTTGATGTCGAAACCATCGTCCAACTCGAAGCGGCGAAGAATCTCCAGGACGAGCTCGCCCTTGGCGTTCTCGACCTGGGCCTTGAACATGCCTGCTCCGATGGACTGCCAGTACAGATCGGACAGCAGTGGCAGTGGATTCTGAAGCGAGACCACCTCATCACCCTCGTTCCACTGGATCTGCACTCCACTGGCCGCCATCAATGAGATCTTGATGGTCTGGCCCGCGTACGGAACCCCCTGCATTCGTCGCAGGACGAATCGTTGATCATCAGGAGGCAGGCTGTAGCCCTCGACCGAGCCGCGAGCCTTGGCCGCGTAGTAGCTTTCCGCTTGTCTCCTGGCTGCAGCCGTATCCCAGATGTTCGAATAGGTGATGCTCTCTATTGCACCGCCCACACGAGTGAAGACGACTTGCATCTTCGACTTGTCGGGATCAAGCAGCGAACCAAGAGCTGGGACAACCTCCTGCTCGTCAACTGGATGTTGACGGACAACGAGACCTTCCATGCTCAGCTGCGTTCCGATCTGTGCAGCGGCTTCCGGTGCTGCCGAGACCTCGACCGGCGCCTCCGTTGGTGGAGCGGATGCCGAGGAGTCGCTTTCCTCTTTCACTACAGGTTCGTCCGGTGTCGTGGCTTCCACGGAAGAGACCGTGCTGTTGGTCTGACCATCGACGGCAGCCGTTGCATTGGACTGTTGTGATTCGCTGGCTGCATCGCGGGCCATCTTTGGCGAGAACACCACCATCATGATGATGCCGAACGCCAGGCCGAGCACGACCGCAGGCACCATGACCCGCAACTTGCGATTCACCTTGGGACTCATTCCGTTTCGAGGGGGCGCGGGCACGGTTTGTTCACCGACCTTCCAGCAGGCGATCACCAAGCCAGTTGTTCAACTCTGGAATCGCATAGATCTTGCGGGCAACCGACTCGACATCGTAATCAAGCCGGTGAAACTCCACGTTCATTTCATCTTCGTCCAGAATCGCGTAGCTCGCACGTGGATCCATGTCTCTGGGCTGTCCCACGGATCCGGGATTGACGATGACTCGTTCCTCGTCGTTGAACTTGTACACACCACCAAGATCAGTCGGTGGATAGAACTCCGGCTCATTCGTGAAGATGCCCGGAACATGGGTATGACCGACGAGACAGTGCGTGTCGACGAGATCGAATATCTGCGACATCTTCACTGGAGAGTTGATGGCATCCTCGGGGAAGATGTACTCGTTGATGGGGCGACGAGGCGAGCCGTGCACACAGAGGAAGGAATTGAACAGACAGCGAACTCTCAGCTGGCCGAGAAACTCCCAGCGGCGTTCGGCTTCCTCTCCATCGGGCTCCTTGTCGAACTGAGCACGCGTCCAGTAGGCGGCCTGTTCGGCTGCTGCATTGAAGTTCGTGGGTTCGTACAACGCACCGTAGTCGTGGTTGCCAAGAAGCGACCATTCGCAGCGTTGAGCGATGAGCTCGACGCACTCGACCGGATTGGGACCATAGCCCAGGATGTCACCCAGACAAATGATGCGGTCCGCCTTGCGGTTGTCGATGTCCCCCAGGACAGTCGTCAGGGCCTCAAGGTTTCCATGAACGTCACTGATGATCGCCGTGCGCACGAGGCACTCCTGAAACAGGTAGAAACGTCCGCTCTGAGGCGGACAATTGGATGATGCTACGGGGGCGGTCTTGGGGGCGTCAACGCGTGGACGGCCAACAACAGTAGTGAACACTTCGCAACGGAGACCGGAAGCCCTCGAAGAAGCCATGGTCAGACCTTGTTAATTTGATGTAACTGCTTTGTAGTAATATATTTGCATGATTTTACTGGTGCCGCACACCACTAACACCCCATGAATGTGCCCCGGAGAACTTCCAGGAGCCTCTCGAAGAAGAGTTGAGAGACTTGCCTGAAGCCTCTGGCAGGGACCACTACAATGCCGTCCTTCTCATTCGATAGAACACCCCATGCAGGAGCCTCAAATTGGCTAATGAGCAGCATTTTGACCTCGTCGTCATCGGTTCTGGACCAGGTGGCTATGTAGGTGCGATTCGTGCCGCCCAACTGGGCATGAAGACCGCCATCGTTGAACGGAATCGGCTTGGTGGAGTCTGCCTCAACTGGGGTTGTATTCCGAGCAAGGCGCTTCTTCATGTCGCCGAGGCCTACAGCGAGTCCGTAACCCACGGCAGTGAATGGGGTCTTTCATTCGAAAAGGCCTCCGTCGACTGGAGCAAGGTCATCGCCACCAGCAGGGGAGCCGCCAACAAGCTCAACAAGGGCGTCGGCTTTCTCATGAAGAAGAACTCGATCACGACGATCGAAGGACACGCCAGAATCAAATCGGCACGCGATGGCGACAAGCCATGCGAGATAGAGATTCTCAAGGCCGATGAAGACTACTACCACGGAGGTGGTTCGGAAGTGACTTCATCGATCACCGCCGATCGGATCATGGTGGCGACTGGAGCAGCCCCCAGAGGGCTGCCGTTCGCACCCTTCGATGGCAAGACGATCATCTCCTCCATGGACGCCATGGTTCTTCCAGAGCAGCCCGAGTCGATGGTTGTCGTGGGAAGTGGCGCCATTGGAATGGAATTCGCCTACTTCTACAACGCGATGGGCACCAAGGTGACCGTCATTGAAATGATGGATCGAATCTTCCCGAATGAGGATGAAGCTGTTTCAAAGGAAGCGCTCAAGGTCTTCAAGAGACAGGGCATCGACTTCCATATCGGTTCCATGACGACGGCGATCGATCTGAACAAAGACGGGGCGACCGTCACGATCGTCGATGCCAATGACGAATCGAAGACCCAACAGCTCTCCGCGGAAAAGGTTCTCGTGGGAATCGGCGTACAGGCACGATGCGACGGACTGCTCGCCGATGGCCTCGACATGGAGATGGTCAAGGGCTACATCAAGACCGACTACCAGGATGTCGACGAGCCGACCTACCAGACGAGCCTTCCTGGAATCCATGCCATTGGTGACATCATCGGGCCCCCGTGGCTGGCCCATGTCTCCGGCGAGGAAGCCGTCACATGCGTTGAGCGCATGGCCGGACATCAGACACTTGGAGTCGACTACAACGCCATTCCTGGCTGTACGTACACATCACCGCAGGTTGCCTGCATCGGCCTGACCGAACAAGCCGCTCGGGAATCCGGTGTCGAATACGAAACCGGGACATTCTCGTTCCAGGCACTGGGCAAGGCCGTTGCCACAGGCGCGACGACAGGCTTCGTGAAGATCATCGTGTCCAAGCCATATGGAGAGATACTCGGTGCGCACATCATCGGAGCGGATGCCTCCGAACTCATCCACGAGTTCTGTCTGGCCATTCGCCTCGAGGCGACGGCCGAGGACATCATCTCCACCATGCATGCGCATCCAACGATGTCGGAATCGATTCACGAAGCGGCATTGGATACCGAGAATCGCGTCATCAACAGCTGATCGAGTGGATCCTGCTCGCAGCTTGAAAGGCAGCTGAAGAGAATATGGCAATAGACTTCCGGAATCACGTGCTGCCCAACGGCCTTCGCATCGTCGCAGAAGTCGACACCACCACCCACTCGTCCGGGATGGGCTTCTTCGTGCGTACTGGTGCGCGCGACGAGGAGACCCGGGACATGGGAGTGAGTCATTTCCTGGAGCACATGATGTTCAAGGGAACGGATACCCGCAGCGGTGAGCAGGTCGATCGTGACTTCGATGATCTTGGCGGGCGGCACAATGCCTACACCTCCAATGAAACAACGGCGTTTCATGTCCACTGTCTTCCAGAGCATCTGCCCGCTGCATCCGACATCCTGGCCGACATTCTCAGGCCGGCCTTGAGGGAATCGGATTTCGATGACGAGAAGAACGTGATTCTCGAGGAGATCGCCATGTACGACGATCAGCCGTTCTGGCGTCTCTATGAGCGTGCCGGCGAGATCTACTACGGCGATCATCCACTTGGACACCGGGTACTGGGTACCAAGGAATCAATTCAGGATCTGGCGTGTGATCGCATGCGTTCATACTTCGATCGAAGATACAGCGCCGACAACACGGTGGTCGCCATGGCTGGCAATCTGGACTTCGATGCCATGGTCGATCGGATCGAGTCGACATGTGGACACTGGGAACGCACCGACACGTCGCGTATCTATCACGATCTGAGCCACTCCGAGCAGTCGTTCGTCGAGACATGCGATCGAATCAACCGCGACTACATGCTCATGATGGCGCCGGCGCCACCCATTCAGGACGAGCGAAGACATGCGGCGGCGTTGATGGCCTGGATCCTCGGCAATTCGGATGGATCGAGGCTGTACTGGTCGTTGGTCGAGACCGGTAGGGCGGAAGCCGCGCAGTCCCAGTACGACGGTCGGGATCGAAGTGGTCAGTTTCTGACATGGTGTATCTGCGACCCGGACAAGGCGGACGAAATCGAGACGGTCATACGTCAGGAAATCGAGGGGCTCGTCCAGTCGATCAGCGAGGATGATCTTGAAAGAGTTCGGGCCAAGGCCGCCACGGCGATCACGCTTCACGGTGAACTTCCCGCGGGAAGAATGCAGAGACTGGGTAGATTGTTCATGACCCAGGAGGATTGGATACCACTGGAAGACGAACTCGACAGCATCTGCCGGGTCGGTGTCCAGGACATCATCGATGTCGCCGAGGAATATCCGATGACACCCGTCATCACCGGACATCTCCGAGGAACCGCCTGAACCGGATGGAATCAGGCGGCCGAACGCCAGGTGGCGACACCATTGCCACCACGCCTCTTGGCGATGTACATCGCCTGATCGGCACAGGTCACGAGCATCTCGGGTGAATCGATTTCACTGCTTGTTGGATCGAATGTCGCCAGTCCCATGCTGGAACTCAATGTCATGTCCCCCGATATCTCCTTGGATACCCCTGATTCGATCATCAACGGGGTCGATGCGAGTTGAGTGAGAATGTCCTCGGCAACCCGACGAGCATCCTCCTCGTTGCATCCAGGCAGCAGTAGAACGAATTCATCGCCTCCAAAGCGGCAGACAATGTCCTCGCGACGTGCTCGTTCCTGCATGATGTCGGCCAGATGCCGCAGGACGGCATCACCGACCGAATGTCCGTACCGGTCGTTGATCGGCTTGAAGCGATCCGCATCACAGAACAACAATGAGAGACAGCGTCCCTTTTCCGCCATTTCGGAGAAGAGTCTCGATACCTCGAGATCGAATCCGGATCGACCCAGCACACCCGTCAAACCATCGCGGTGGATCTGTTCACTCAGATCCTGATTGAGTTGCTGAAGATCCCTCGCATGACGTCCCATGTCGATCTGATGCTGGAACAACTGGGATTCCGCGTTGGCGAGAAGGCGTTGTGCCGGAACGGCTTGATCGAGTTTGAAGAAGGCGGACACTTCGAATGATTCATCACGTGTCGATGCCAGGGCCTGTTCGGCCTGTCGGCCATCGAGTCCGAACCATTCCCGTGCATATCGACGGTAGTCGCTGATCGTGCGACGAGGAGAGTCGCTCTCAATCGCACTGGCGAGATACCCTGCCAGCTCCACGATTCTCGCGCACTCCCGCCATGGTTCATCGATACTTTCGGAAGCATGGTGTCCTCGAATCGCGGCGATCTGGGATGATGGCAACTTCCATTGCTCCGCAACCGTTGCGCCTATCTGGGCATGCGTCACCTGAAACAGATCCTGTTCCAGACGACAGAGTTCACGGTGATCACCGCGCAACGCCTCGATGGCTTCCACGTACTGACGGCCATACCGATGGTAGAGGGCGATCATTCCGAAATCCTGCATGAGTCCTGCGAAGAACGCTTCCTCCGGATCCCACACACCAGTCATTCTGGCCAGTGATTTGGCGGCCACCGCCGTGTTGATGGATCGCTTCCAGTAGGAGGCATAGTCGAATCCCAACTGGTCTCGACCCTTGGCATCAATCGTGTCGACAAGGCTGAAGCTCAGGACGAGGGTCTTGACGGTGTTCAATCCAAGAAACACCATGGCCTGCTGGACAGTGCCACATGGTCTCGAGAGCCCGTAGAAGCTGGAGTTGACCGTGCGGAGCACCTTGGCAGCCAGCGCCTGGTCCAATTGGACCGTCTCGGCAATCTTCTGCAGATCGATCTCGACCTCGGCCGTCATCTCAAGCACCTGCGCTGCCACGGTCGGCAGTGATGGCAATCGATGGCCAGCCAGAATCTCTTCAACTACCTGCAGCTCAGGCACGTCCCCATCTCCTCTGATCTTTCTAATCGTGTTTCGGATCCGTCCCGATGATGGGACTAGACGGGTATCGGTCGGAGGAATTCGGCGATCCAGTCGGATCATCGAACCTCACGAAGGAGCTCCAATTTCATGCATTTCGATGGTCCTTCAACGACTCTTCTCGGACTCAGCCGTTGCCCAGTTCCTGAAAAGCCCATTGCATCGCATCTGGTGCTTCACCAAGCAGTGACCGAAAACAGACGGCCAACAGACGATTGGCTCTGGGTACGCCTTCCACATCCGCAGCTGCTGCGATGAAATCTCCACGAGCGATGTTCCTGAGAAGCTCGATCGTGCTTCTTCGAACCTTGACCGCGTCGCCCTCCTGGGTGGATTCGATCACACCACCCTGAATAGGACTGAATCGAATGACTTCGGCACCCTCCTCGAGTGGTTCACCCGTTCCCGCATCGCAATCGAGCTGTGGACGGTATCCACAGGCCTCGAGAAGTCTCCATTGATAGATGAGCGTCTCGATTCCGATTCGCGTTCGTTCAGTGCACGCCTTCAGAGCTGAATCCAGCGCCATGAAGACCTCGGGATGAGGATCCTGCTCCTTGAGCATTCTGTGAGTCAGATCGACCATGTAGATTCCGGCCCGATTGGCCACAAGATGCTGCCTGGCCGCCCAGTAGACCTCATTCAGATGCCATTCGGTAATGGTCATCAGATCTTTTCCGGGCTTCATGATCAATGAGACCTGTCCTCTGGTCAGGAGATCGAATCCGCCTGAGAATCGGCCATCGGACCGCTTCGACCCCTTTGCCAGCCCACGAAGCAAGCCATGCTCGAGTGTGAGCACGCTGACCGTCTGGGAAGTCTCGGAAAAATCCCATCGACGAAGGCAGATCGCGTTGTCTGTGATTCTGGGCACTCTCAGGATGCTAACAACCCCGGCGGGTTATGCCGATGTGAGGACCCCTTTCCCGCCTGTACCGATATAGTGGGTGCATGGTCATGGACGCAGGGAGGCGGGAGCCGCACATTGTCGCGGTGATCAATCAGAAAGGCGGCGTGGGTAAGACAACCTCCGCCGTGAATCTGGGTGCTGCGCTGGCCCAAGCAGGTAAACGCGTTCTGATGATCGACCTTGATCCACAGGCTCACATGAGTCTGCATCTGGGCATCGATCCCGATTCGATCGAACACTCCGTGTACGACCTTCTGGTCGAAGATGGAGGTGATCCCTCCCGGGTGATCACGCGAATCGATGACAATCTGGATGCCATTGCCGCCGAGACCGATCTGGCTGCCGCCGAATCCGAGCTGGCATCCAATCCGAATCGGAACGAACTGCTTCGAGAGCAGTTGAGTTCGATTCTGCCCAACTACGACGCCGTCGTGATCGACTGTCCCCCCAGCCTGGGCGTGTTGACGCTCAATGCCCTGGTCATGGCCAACGAGGTCTTCGTTCCCATGCAGGCCCACTTCCTGGCTCTTCAGGGTGTCGGCAAACTTCTCGAAACCATCGGACTGGTCTGCAACTCGGTGAATCCCGATCTTCAGGTCACCGGAATCATCCTGTGCATGCATGAGAGGCAGACCATGCTGGCACGTGAAGTCGTTTCCGATCTCGAGGAGTTCATCGAGTCGTCTCGTGATCAGGATGTTCCATGGCGAGCGTGTCGTGTACTGCAACCACCGATCCGTCGAAACATCAAGCTTGCCGAAGCGCCCAGTTTCGGACAGACGATCTTCCAGTACGAGCCGGGATGCCATGGAGCCAACGACTATCGACAGCTAGCTGATGATGTGCTGTCCGGATGGGATCCATCCAAGGATCAGACCGCCACCGGCTCCACGCCCGTCGACACCAAGGAAGCTCCTTGCGTTGAGACTCCTTCTGAAATCACGCCGACGGATCCTGATCGTGACCGAGTTGAGTCAGCCTGACCCAGATCTACGTACACGCATGGCCAGACCATGGCGATACCTGTTTCTCGGGTACCTGATCGTATTGACGGTCGGAACTCATCTACCCAATCCGGAACTGGGCACGGTCGGCGGTCCGGCTCTGCCTGACAAGCTCTTCCATCTCTTCGCCTTCATGGGCCTGACGTTGCTGTTGTGGCGAAGCAGGATCATGCCGCTGACCTGGCTGGTACCGACCGTGGTCGCGATCTGGATACCAATCGATGAATGGACCCAGGGACTCGTCAGCGAGAGCCGCACGGTGGCGATGTCCGATCTGATCGCCGGATGGATGGGGGTGGTGGCTGCCGGTTGCACGATACTTGCGCTCTCGCCCATCGGCCCGGACCCGTACCGTGCCTCACGGAGACGGTTCCTCTATCTGCTTGACCGATTCGTCATGGACATCCGCACGTCATGGCCCGTGATCGCCTCGCCGTTTGTGATCGTGCTGCTGGGATTCTTCGTGCCATGGTCGATCTGCGCCTCCATCAACTACGACTGCTGGATCACGGACCACTCGAATTTCTTCTTCCTCCTGATCATCTTCATCGCCTTCGTGTTCAGCAGCTTTCTGCTACGACTGGGACTCCGGGAGATCGGCAGCAGACTGCTGGACGAGAAGCCGTGCTTCGAATGCGGGGCCACCCTGTGCCTGAACGATGAGATCGATGGCGACATCACATGTCCATGCTGCCTCACCGTGGCCAACGGAACACAATGGCAGCCATTGACCGTGCCACGTTCCAAGCGGCCATCGGCAAGCGTCCTCTCGATATGGCTGTTCACGATCTTGATGACGATCTGCAATATCGGCCTGCTTCTGCCTGTGATGTCGAGATTCCTGCGGGACGATTCCATGATGGCATCGGGACTCGTTGAAGTGGTCGTCATGGCCAGTCTGATGATGGCGGTCTCCACGGCCTGGCTGCTCCGCGGCTTCCAGTCGGGAAGAATCGTGGCGAAGCTGGGCTGGCTCTGCTCCAACTGCGGATACGACGTCGGCGCCAGTCAGGTCGATTCGAGCCTTCGAACCTGCAACGAATGCGGAAGCCTCTGTCAGAACTGGTCCGCCAGACAGTTCGTGAGCCCGAGGGGGTTCGAACAGAACGCCCGCACAGTCATGTCGATGACCGCCCTGAGTCGACTCACCGGTCTGGGTAGAGAAGCGGTCCTGAGTCGATTGTTCGGAACCGATGCGATCCTGAGTACCTATTTCTTCGCATTCATGATTCCGAATCTGTTTCGAAGACTCTTCGGCGAAGGTGCTCTGGCCGCCGCCTTCCTGCCCAACTACGAGAAGCTGACCCGGGAAGATCCCGCGATGGCGGCGAAGCTCGCGACGGCGACGATCGGGCTGGTGGCGATCGGCCTTGGTGTCTTTGTCGCCATCGCGGAGCTCGTACTCCTGTTGGTGGCGACTCTCGTAGGCGAGGAACAGACCGTTGTATTCCTGCTGATGTTCATGCTTCCCTACGCGCCGTTGGTATGCCTGGTGGCGATCATGGGCGCGATGCTTCAGGTCCATGGACGATTCGGTCCGACCGCTGCGGCACCGATCATTCTCAACACGTTCATCACCATCGCGGCCGTGGTGGGATTCATCATGCTTCCGGGAGATGGTCTCTCAAATCAGTTCATATCGGTCTCCCTGATGAGCTACGCAGTGGTTCTGGCGGGCATCGTTCAGCTGACATGGTCATGGATGGCGCTTGGGCCACATGCGAAGCTGCCTCTGAAGATCGAGGGAGTCGGCCCGCATGTCACCAGCATGTTCAAACGAGCCGGTCCGATGATCCTCGGTCTGGGTGTCCTCCAGATCAACACGCTCATCGATGGATTGATCGCCAGCTATCGCAACTATACGGGAACCTCGCAGTTCTTCGGGTACACATGGCCTCTCGATGAGAGCGCCATGGCGGTACTGACCTTCGCCCAAAGGCTGTACCAGTTTCCACTGGGCGTCTTCGGTATCGCCGTCGCGACGGCGATCTATCCGATGCTCGCCAAGCTGGCGGATGACAGATCCGCATTCACGGACATCGTCCACCGAGGTCTTCGTCTGGTCTTCTTCATCGGCCTGCCGGCCAGCCTGGGACTGATTGTCGTCGCCAGGCCTCTGACGGGATCCCTGCTTCAGGGTGCCGCATTCGACAATACCGACACGAATCGGGTGGCATTCGTGCTTCTGGGATATGCATCGTGTGTCTGGGCCTACTCCATGATCCAGGTCATCACTCGCGCTTTCTACGCGAGAAACGACACGGTCACCCCCGTCAAGATAGCGTTGTATGTGGTTGGATTGAATCTGGTTCTGAATCTCGTCCTGATCTGGACTCCATTGAAGGAAGCCGGACTCGCCTGGTCGACGGCCATCTGCGCCACTCTCCAGGTGATGTTTCTTCTGCGGCATCTTCGTCGCCATGTCGATTCCCCGATTGGAGAATCGACACTTCCATCGATGGCCAGAACATGCCTGCTCTCAATCATCATGATCGCCTGCCTGGGCTTGCTCATGATGATCCTGCCCTCCGGCAATTCGTGGTTGCAACAGGTGCAGTCGCTGGCGGTGCTGGTGGCCGTCGGCTCCATCGTGTTTGCCGGTGGAGCCGCTCTTCTGAAGATGCCGGAGTTGAAATGGGCCCTTGGCCGACAAACCTGACAGTTCAGTCCTCGATGGTCCACTCGTGACCGTTGCGGGAAACCGATCTGTAGAGCGTGTCGCGTTCCTTGGGAATGAAACCCGCTTCGCGGATGGCACGCTGGAGATCGGTGACGGTCGTCTCCTGATGCGTCCCGGAGCCTTCCACCTTCGTGATGTCGTACCAGACGACCGTTCCATCGATGTCATTGGCGCCGTTCTGCAACATGAACTGGGCCATGTCCAGCGTATGCATGATCCAGAACGCCTTCATGTGCGGAATATTGTCCAGCATGAGCCGCATGACGGCGATCATCCGTAGATTCTCGAGACCAATCGGTCCAGGCAGATGCTGGAGTTCGCTGTTGTCGGGAATGAAAGGAAGCGGAACGATGGTCTGGAACCATCCCATCTCGGTCTGGCCCGGCTGCGGAAGACGACCATCCGGATACAGATCGGAGGGACCGGTGAGCACGATGGCATCGCTCGTCTTGTCCTCCGGGTCCTGCTGAGAGACGATTCGACGATCCACCGCCCAGTCAGCCAGGGCTCGGTCCTGCTGCCTTCGAAGCTGAATCATGTGACCGACACGTTCCTCAACTCGTTCGACATGCCCATAGAGCATCGTCGCATTGGTGTTCAGCCCCAGCTCATGGGCCGCACGGTGGACATCCAACCAGACATCTCCGCGAATCTTGCCCTTGAATGCCTCGTCATGCACACGGTCATCGAAGACCTCGGCACCACCGCCGGGCAGTGAACCGAGTCCCGCTTCCTTGAGATCGCTCAGAACGGATTTGATTCCTTCATATCCATCACGGCCACGCTTGGAGATACGGGCCAGATGGACGATCTCGACAGCGGTGAATGCCTTGATGTGGAGTGTCGGTGCCACTTCGTGGATGGCACGCATCATGTCGGTGTAGTACTCGAACGGCAGCCATGGATGGAGCCCACCGACGATATGGACCTCGGTGGCACCCGCCTCGATCGCGGCCGCTGCTTCCCGGCGTATGTCATCCAGAGAATATTCGTAGGAACCATCCTGGTCACGCTTTCGATGAAACGCACAGAACGAGCAGGACAAGGCGCAGATGTTCGAGTAGTTGATGTGCTTGTTGACGTTGTACCAGGCGAGGTCGCCGTGCATGCGGCGTCGTACCCGATCCGCCAGACTGCATACGGTCCATGGATCGGACGAACGCATGAGTGCCAGGCCATCCTCGGCCGAAAGTCGAATTCCTGATTCAACCTTCGTTTGAATGGCATCAAGGGCCGGATCGGTTGATCCGTCCAGCGATGGACTCGTTGATGTCTGGATGGCACTCATGGGAATCCCCTCATGGTACGCCATCAGGAGCCGTGAGCGGAATTTTCCTACCTGCTGGAACATTCCGGACAGCATGACGAGGGAATCCAGTGGGAAACCCTCCCGGATGTTCAGCGGCGCGACCATCGGGACGATGAAACCCTGAGCGAGAGTATTCAGGGCGCCCGGCGCCACCCTGCTCAAGTGGGGGAAAGGGAGGATTGATGACAGATCGACTGTCCCAGACTGTTCATGAAACCCCAGGAGGTGACGGCCATGATCCCAGACCGGATGCCGCCGTCAACACATCGTCATCGAGCAAGGATGTCCTCGGGATTCTCGAGGACATCGAATCCCAGTTCGAGCGCCTTCGAACCATACGCGGTGATCAGGTTGATTCACTACGGGAGTTGAAGGAACGATCCACACGACTCGAAGCCCAGAAAAGCGAGTTGGCATCGGACAAAGAGCAATTCGCCCAGATGCAAGCCGGCTGGAATGATCAAGTCAAGCAGGAACGACTCCAGTTCGAAGACAGCAAGCAATGTCTTGATGCCGATCGACGATCACACGATCGACGTGTGGAGGAGGACAAGGACACGCTGGCCCGTGATCGCAAATCATTGAATCAGGATCGTGAACGCATCAGGGATGATCAGGAGTCACAGCGGCAGACACTCAAGACACTGGAAACTGAATTGACGACCCGATCTGAGACACTGGTGAATGATCAAGCCATTCTCGATGATCAGCGAAGCAGACTTGACGGCGAGGTCGAACAATCGAGACTTGAGCATGATCGACTCGTCTCCGCACTGGTGGTAGCAAGACGACTTCTGGAGAAGAGAGGTCGGCTGCTGCGAAGACAGGAGAGTCGACTCGATCGTTATCGAACTTCAGGAATCAAATGGAGGTCCCGACGACGCGGGCTGGAATCCTGCATCAGAAGCCAACGCAGGACCATCGACACGCTGGAAAAGGCGCATGATGATCAGAGCAATGGTCTCAACGAGGCCCGCCGACGCCTTCAGGGCTTCATGGAACAGCTTCGTGAGCAAGGCGATCTCGTGGAAAGGGGCAATGCCGCACTGGCACTGGTCGATTCCCTCGAGGGTCGGATCGAGACTCTGCAGACAACCATCGAACAGAATCGAACCACATTCGATGCCCAACGGGAGGCCAGCGTGAGTGCGATCGAACAGGAGCGCGATGCGCTTCTCGAACGCATCGAGAAACAGGAAAACATCTTTCAGGAACTCCAGGCCAGTGAGGAGCATGCCCCTGAGCAACAAGATGTCGATGATCTGGCCGACCAGAAGGGGCGACTTGCGGATATCGCCTGTCACTTGCACAGAAGGCGGGAACGACTTCGTTTTCTTCGTGGTGAAATCGGCCGACGCGGTGATCCGTCGACGCAGATGGATACCCATGAGGCGAGGTCTCAGCAACTTCGGAAGTCAGAGGTCATCGAGAAGCGACAACTTGAACTCGATGAAGTCAGTCGAATACTCGGGGATTCGGAACGAAGGATGATCCGGAAGTGGGCGGCTCCCCAATCGGTCGTGGTGAGCTGCTGGATTCTGCTGGGCATCTCGATTCTCGCTGCAGCCAGCTGGTTGGCGGCGGACAGGATCACACCAGCGATCAGAAGTACCTCCATCACGCTCGTCCCTCAACTACAGAGCGATGAACAGGTGGGTGAAGAGGCATTGGTGAACTGGAAGGCCATGCACGAGAAACAGATCAGAAGCGATGGTTTCATCAGGGATGTCGCACAACGTTCCGCGGCTCGACGATTGCATCCATGGACCACCTTTGAATCCGTTCAACGGCTCATGACGGATGATCTCAGCATCGATGCCGGACAACCTGGACAGATCACCATGACACTTGCCAGCGATGAACCCGACAAGGCGTCAGACTTCATGGAGATCGTGGCAAGCGCGATGGTGGTCGATTCTCAACGGAGCCTGGCATCCAGACCTGGCGGCCATGGCTCACGATTGGTGGACGGTCGCACGGAGAACGGCGTGCTCCGACATGCCCGATTGAATCCCACGGTGATCCGGGACGAACGAATGGTTACAGCGGGAGTCGTGCTCGCCGGTGGGCTCATCATGGTGTCCATGTTGCTCGGTATCGTCTATTCCCGTCTTCTACGGGCGAAACGGGTATTTGAACTGGAGCATTCGAGCACCATGGACAATCGATCGATCCGTCCGATATGAACCGGCTTGAGGAATACTCAGGTATTCATTTGAACGATATTCAACGGTATTGCTCATCGCAACTAAGTTGATTCTCGGAACCGCCGATGTCTCTATCAGGACACGATTCATGAGGAAGCGTGTGACCTGATTTGGGAGTGACATCATGCAGCAAGGCATGTCATCACAATTTACGAAGGTTCCGAATGGCCCCATTCCGTTTCCCGTCGACGCTGCTCGAGCATTGAACGATCAGAAACGATGGTTCCAGACATCCAGTCGGAGCCTGAACGGGATCGAAGACGATCGCCGGATGAATGTCCTGGCAAGGCAGCTTCGCTGCTTTGTCTACTACGACAACGACTCCGACGATCCCTGCGCAGCCTGAGGATTATTCCGGCCGACCACCATCATCGGTGGATCGGGGTGATTGAATCCGATCATTCATGCGCCCCGATGACATGGCTGCACGAAGACATTCTCGACGATACGCCTCGTCGTGGATGAAGCTCAGTGTCCCGGTTGCCTGTTCCCATTGTCGACGCACATGGAACTGATGGTCCTCTGTCGCCAGATCAACGGGCCCGCTGCTGTCGTATGCATCTGGCATCGACTCGTATGGCGGATGGGCTCCGGCCTCGAGGAAAAGACGGGCATTGACACCGATGTTGCCGGGAGACTCTATCGAAGACGCCGGAACACGACTGTCGACGAGGACAGCTTCGATTCTGGATTGCTCCACCCGGTCTGGGGCGATCTTACCGATCTGTACATAGGGTTCCTGGTTGTCCACGATCCTCGGAATCACTTCACCGGGACCACCTATGTAGTAGACGGTTCCGGCGGGAATCGATGGACTCACGCCGTTTCTCGTCGTGATGTACAGCGATCTTGGAAAGACCGCCCACAAGCCTGCGTTGCGACGAACGTAATTCTGCTCACCAATGGGCAGTTGATACAGCTGCTTGAATCCATACGGCTCTCGAAGGCCGTATTCGACCCACCGGAGACTGGTCGAGAGCGGACCCCCGTCCGCGACGGTCTGTTCGACGGGCTGGAGTCCCACGACCGGTTCCTGTTGAGCCATCGCTCGATTCGCGAACGACAACAACGGGAGAATCACCACTGCTACCATCAGGATGTATGTATGTCGAGGTCTCATGACTGAAGCAAGCCTACCTCCTGCATCGGCAATCAGGCTGGCTTTTACATCGTCTTTTCAGGAGAACGTCACACACATGCCAGAAGAACCCGTTTGGAAGCACACGATCGCACTCCTTTCCGGTGGCGGCAGTCGTCGCATGGGGGAACCCAAACAGGATATGACCGGCCCCGATGGCCGAACCATGCTCGAGATGGCCATCGATACCGCTCGAGGAGTGGGCGATCGGATCGTCGTCTCGGGCCCATCGGATGCTGGTAGCGATCTCCCGGTGGTAGCCGATGAAAGAGTCGATTCGGGGCCACTGGCTGGAATCGAGGCGGTTCTCAAATCCGGTATCGATGATTGCTATCTCTTCATGCCCTGCGACATGCCCGGACTGACCATCGACATACTGAAGCGTCTGGTCAATGGCCTTGGCCGATCACAGGCAGCCGTGCTCATGCATCCCGGGACTGGCACCAGGGCCAATCTGCCTCTGGTGCTCGGTCAATCTTCATTGATGCCTCTGGAAGAAACGCTTGAATCGGGAATTCGTTCAATTCATCGATTTCTGGATGAGCTCGATGTCGC
>DEYM01000114.1:0-43808 GCA_002364555.1 Phycisphaerales bacterium UBA3158
CGATACCGATGAAAGCGAGGATCCGATGGTCCTGACTCTCGAGGAGAACCGTCTCAACGGTGCCCTCAGCGAGGAAGCCTTCAGCATGTCGATCTGGGCAGAACGTGAAACACCTGCCTCCAGCAGTTCATCGAGCTCCGATGAGGGCAACGGTGACGGTGAAGAATCAGATGATCTGGCCATGATGGATGATGATGACGAAGAGGACGAGGAAGTCGATCAGGACGAGGAGGACTCCAAGGAGACCTCCTCCGCCAAGACCGGCAAGGGCAGCCGAAAGGGTGATGTCCAGTTGATCGATGGTGTTCCCGAGAGCTTCATCGGTCCTCAACTCAAGGATGTCATCATGCACGAGGTCGGTCATACGCTCGGCCTTCGACACAACTTCAAGGGTTCGCGAGTCTTCGATCTCGACGAGATGAACGCCGAGGAGATGAAAGGCAAGGCCATCGGCGGTTCCGTCATGGACTACCTGCCCGTGAACATCAACTACGGTGAGGATGCCAATCAGGGCGACTTCACCATGGTCACGATCGGCCCCTACGATTACTGGGTCATCGAGTATGGCTATGGCAAGAATCCCAAGGAGGTCCTGAAGCGTGTTGCCGAACCGCAGCTCGCCTATGCGACCGACGAGGACACGTGGGGACCGGATCCGACGGCACGTCGTTTCGACAACGCCAAGAATCCGCTTGACTATGCCGACTCGCAGGTCGCTCTGGTCAGGGATCTCCGAGCCAAGATCATCGAGGAGATGGTCGAGGACGGCGAAAGCTGGTCCGAGTCCCGCAAGGCGTACGATCTGCTTCTCGGAAAGCATGCGTCGGCCGTCGGCATCGCCTCCAACTGGATTGGTGGCAGCTATCTGAATCGTCACAAGAAGGGCGATCCGGAAGCACGGCTCCCAATCGAGAACATTCCGGCCGAGCAGCAGCGTCGAGCCCTCAACTTCGTACTCGACAACACCATGTTCGATGATTGCTACGGCCTCACGCCGGAGCTGCTCCATCGAATGACCGTCGACAAGTGGTATGACCAGGGCGGAATGCGATTCATCTATCAGGACGAGACCTATCCGGTCCATTCGAAGATCTCCGGGATCCAGTCAATGGCCCTGTCTCAGGTGATCAATCCAACCACACTCCAGCGGATCTACGACAACGAGTTCCGTGCCATGGGTGAAGAGGATGTCCTGACTCTGCCGGAGACCATGGAAAGTGTCCGTGGCGTCGTCTGGTCCGAGCTCGAGTCGGATCCCGGCGATGACGTCAACGATCGCAATCCGTATGTCTCCAGTCTTCGAAGAAATCTCCAGCGTGTGCATATCGATCGACTGATCGACATGAGCATGCCGGGGAATGGAATGGGATCTGCAGCAGCACCTGTCTCGAATCTGAGCAGAATGCAGCTTCGCGAGATCCTCTCCGACATCGAAGGTGTCAAGAGCAGACGGCTGGATGCCTACTCCAAGGCGCACCTTGCCGAAGCGAAGTCGAGGATCGAACGTGCACTGGACGCCCAGTACATGTACAACACGAACGATATAGGCAACATATCGCTCGACCTCGGTGGCATGTTCATGCAGGAACAGGACGACTAGGTCCCCTGCGACAATCTGTTCAAGCTCAAGCCACCCCGGATTTCCGGGGTGGCTTTTTTTCATGGCACCCTCGATGTTTCATTTGGATACACTCGGCTCATGAAGTCAAAGACCATAGTGATGGCGGGCATACCTGCCGTGAACAAGAGCCTCTTTCAGGCGATCTCGTTCAATGTCGGTGATCCGACGGCATTGATTCGCTTCATGAAGCCCGAGGGGGAGCACAGACTTCTCATTCTGCGTGACATAGAGATGGCTCGAGCCAGATCAAAGGCGGCGGCCGATGTGGTCGCGTGTCCCGCCGAGTACAGTCCGAGCTCCGGTCTATCCGGTGATCGGGAGACCGCCACCGCCCAGGCCGTGGCGGAATGTCTTGCGAGAGAAGGTGTTCAGGACATCACATCCGACCGGACACTTCCCTTGAGTTTCGCGGACGAGATCATGAAACGGGGCATCGGAATCGAATACGACCCGGATCTTGGTGTACTTGATCGTCGACAGAAGGGCGATCGGGAAATCGAGGCGCTACGGGAAGCGCAGGCTGACACCGAGACCGCGATTCGAATGGCTTGTGAGACCATTGCGATCTCGAAACCGGACAAATCCGGGGTTCTCCATGACAACGAGGGCGTCCTCACCTCCGAACGCGTCCGGGAGATGATCGACCTGCATCTTCTCAGAATGGGCTATGAGACGACTCCCAGCATCGTTGCCGGTGGGCGCTGCGGAGGCGATTGCCATGAACGTGGCGAAGGACCATTGAGAACGGGAGAACCCGTGATCATCGATGTCTTCCCTCGTAACAAGCACTCCCTTTATGTAGGTGATTGCACAAGGTGCGTAGTCAATGGAGACATACCACCAGTCATCGAATCCATGCACAAGGCCATCGTGGAGGCCAAGGCGGCCGCCACGGCTCGAACAAGAAGTGGTGTCACTGGTGAGCAGGTGCATGAGGCGACGCTTGAGAGAATTCATGCCCACGGGTTCGCATCCGGTCTGCCCGGCGTCGATGATCCTCAGGATCGAATCGCGATGACCCATGGAACCGGGCATGGTGTTGGACTCGATGTCCATGAACCGCCTCTGCTTGATTTCGGTGGACCTGTTCTTCTGAAAGGCGACGCGTTGACCATTGAGCCGGGACTGTACGCCCCCGCCATTGGTGGTCTTCGGATAGAGGACATGGTCATCGTCACCGACGATGGAGTCGAATCACTCAATTCACTTCCAGAGGGATTGACCTGGTGCTGATCTGATCAGCCGGGATGGCTGAGGAGCGGCATCGGACAGTCGATGGACTCCGCCACGGCACGGAGTGTTTCCGCCTCTTCGATGGTGGCTTTTCCATCCGTGAGAATGCAGTGCTTGCATGCTTCAAGGAAACGGCCGCGATCCTTGAATCGGGTGGTCCTAATCTGCTTCAAGGCCGCTCGCAGACCACTCAGCTTCAGAGAGGCCGGATCCGGGAACGATGCCTGCCATCCAAGAAACTCGATACTCGATGAAAAGGCCGCCTGAGCAGACGACTCGTCTTCACCGCCGATGCAGGCCAGTGTGGCCAGTACGACCAGTACAGGCGATTGATTGGAATCAAGTCGTCTGTTCGCCCTTCTTTCAGCACCCGGCTTGTGATACCGCTCTTCCAGATGGCGATCGATGATCGTATCGACCACCCACTCCCAGCGATCTATCCGACCATCGACCCTCACCAATCGATCGAACGATTCGCGGAAGATCCTGTATTGACTCTCACTCATCTGGGAAAGCGACGGTATGCACATGTCCAGAAGCGGCAGCCGGATGCTCGCATCGAGATCAAGGATCATTTCCTGAAACGCCCGCATCTGTCGTATCTGTGGATCCGGCAACTCACTTGCCAGTATTGTCCATTGAAGATCCTGATCGGCGGGATCCTCGTCGAGAACGAGGCAGTACACCAGAAGCTGAGCCGTCGGGGCTGCGTGAGCCGCCTCCTTCAACTTCTCCGGAATGGATTCCAGCAGTTCCCGGGAATGCTGCAGGGCATCCTTGTCGATCGTGCCGATTCGACCGATGGCCTGATCAAGTACGGATCCGAGTACCACTTCCCCCAGTATGTTCGCCGCCTGGCGACGTCTCTGTTCCTCGCTGGCCCGCATTTGATTCGATGACGTCGATGTTTCCGTGGACGTCTGCTGCATTCTTGAGGCCGTCTCCTTCAGTCCTTGCTGGACCTGCTCCTGGGAGATGCCTCGAACACGGGAGATCCTGTCTGCCAACGGCGGATGTGTAGCGAATATCGAATCGAATCCCTTGGTGAAGAACATATGGTTGATTTCAGAAGCCTTCTCGTTCTCCTCGGTTCGCTTCATGTGACCAGCCAGCTTGATCTTCTCGAGTGCGCCTCCGATCCCATCGGGGTTTCTCGTGAACTGGACCGCGGAGGCATCTGCCAGATATTCCCTCTGGCGTGAGACCGCAGCCTGAATCAATCTTCCGAAGAACGTTCCGATGAATCCACAGATCATCATGGCCAGCCCGAACAGCATGATGGCGAGTCCGATGCCACCACCACCTTCGTTCTTGGAGGAGGACCGACGGCCCGAGCCCAGCATGGCCGGCCCGATGAGCCGAAGACAGACCCAGCCGGTGATGCCAAGCACCAGCAGACCATGGATGACGCCGATGAGACGTATGTTGATACGCATGTCGCCGTTGAAGATATGGCTGAATTCATGGGCGACGACACCCTGAAGCTCGTCACGATTCAAGGCCTTCAATGTTCCCCGGTTCAGACTGACAATCGCGTCATTGGGCGACCAGCCAGCTGCGAATGCATTGATCGAGGGGTCTTCGAGAATATAGAGTGGCGGAACAGGAGTGCCACTGGCGATCGCCATCTCCTCGACGATGTTCAGGGCCACTCGCTCTTCGTGGACTCGAGTCGAGGGATCGAGCTGACGTGCACCGAGCATCTCGGCGACGGCCCTGCCACCTGATCGGAGCTGCATGATCTTGAACAGGCTCGATCCACCGACGATCGCGGTGGTCAAGGCAGCCACTCCCAGGAGAACCCAACCATTGAAGTAGTTGACTTCAATGCGGGTGCCCTGCTCCTCCTGCCCGATCACGTTGAACACCAGCATGGCCACGACATAGAGAACGGCGATCATCAGTGCCAGACCGGCGGCGAAGCAGATCACGAGAAGACCTGTTCGCCGGCGCGCATGATCCTGCTGCTCGAAGAAATTGGTCGCCATGTCTATCGCCTCAGCAAATGCTCTTGGTGATTATCAGCTGAAATCGACCTTTGGAACCTGCTTCTCGGCTTCGTCCTCGATTTCGAACATGTCGGCTTCGGAGAAGTTGAACGTTCCAGCGACGAGACTCGACGGGAACTGCTCTCGTCGAACGTTGTACACCATCACCGAGTCGTTGTACGACTGACGCGCGAAGGCGATCTTGTTCTCGGTGGTGGTCAGTTCCTCCTGGACCTGCATCATGTTCTGGCTCGCCTTGAGATCCGGATAGGCCTCCATCGTGACCATCAATCGACCCAGTGCACCGGTCAGTGCGCCCTCTGCGTTCGAGAGCGCCTTGACAGCGCCACCGGCAGTCGGATCCTTGGCCGCGGACTTGGCTGCCGACATGGCCTGATTTCGAGCCTCGGTCACGGCTTCGAACGTCCCCTTCTCATGAGCCATGTACCCCTTGGCGGTCTCGATGAGATTCGGTATGAGATCGTGACGTCTCTTGAGCTGCACATCGATCTGCGCAAATCCGTTCTTGACCCTGTTTCGATCACGCACCAGCGCGTTGTACATGCCGATGACGATGAAGATGATCAGGATCAATCCGGCAACCACGCATATCGCGATGATTGCGCCTGTACTCAGGGCCAACACAGCAGGTAGGTTCATGGAATCTTCCTTTTCAATGGTTCATGAATCAAGCGTTTCAGCAGCATGACGGACAACAGGACATTCATTCTAACAGCGGGAATGCGATCTCCCGACCTCCGGATTCTGCCGAGCCGGCTAAATCAGTCATATTCCACAGGAATCTGTCACAATCCGGTTCAACAACACCTCTATCCATGGTCTCAACATGTCACTTCGCTGGAAACTCGTACTCTCGATCGGACTGCCCGTAATCATCATCTACGGGCTTCTGATATGGATGCAGTTCAACACGCTTCGAGACACGTCACTGATCAATGCGAAATCCAATGCGAGGATCTCCTCCGAATCCTGGGCCAATACCTTCAATGGTCAGCTGCTCGGTGTTGCCCAGGCTGTCGATGCCATCGCTTCCTCGGTGGCCATACATCCAGAACCCCAGGAAGAGGAGCTCTACCTCTACAACGAACAGCTCATGAATCAGAACGATCTGGTGGCTGGATCATCCGTTGCCTTCGAGCCTGGCAAGTGGAAGACGGATGTGGATCGATACGCCCCCTATGCCTGGAACTCGAATGGTTCCCGCCAGAGGAAGGACCTCTCGGAGGAATACGACTACCTCGAGAAGGACTGGTATCAAGTAGGAGCCGACGGCACCTCTGGATGGACCGAACCATACGATGGACCTGTCTTTGGATCTCTTCTGGTCACCTACAGCACACCTGTTGTTCGCGGTGAGGAGGTCATCGGCGTCGTGGCAGCGGACATCGCGCTGCTTCCACTTCAGAGGCAGCTTCGCTCAGAGGGGCCGGAAGGCATGACGACCCTGCTGGCCTCACCTGAAGGTGCATTCATAATGCATCCAGATGCGTCCAGGATATTCTCCGACTCCATCCGGACCGAAGCAGCCCGTACAGGCTCCGATGAACTGGCTGCGTGGTCGGAGGATGTCCAGAAGGGAATCGCCGGATTTCAGAGACTGGACGGCTATCCGCTGGCCAGAGATCACTGGCTTCTCTATTCGCCGGTCCAGGCAACGGACTGGTCCATGGCGGCCGCCTTCGCGGAGGATGACATCCTGGCACCTGTCCATCATCAGTTGATCATGAATCTGATTTTGATGGGTGCGGGGCTCCTCCTGCTTCTGATCATCATCGCCTTCACTGGCTTTCGAATAGTCAGTCCCGTCCGCAGACTGGCTTCAGCGGTCAGACTGCTTGGCGAAGGTGATCTCGATGTCCGCGTCCCCCCACCGCCTGGCCGTGACGAGATCGGCGAGCTCGCACGCGGATTCAATGAAATGACGGAACGTCTTCAGCACAACATCAAGGATCTCGCTCGGGAGACCGCTGCGCGTGAACGAGTTGACAGCGAGATGCGATTGGCCAGAAAGGTCCAGGAGATGCTGCTGCCGGATGGTTTCCCTGCACTTCCGGATCGTGAGGATGTGGAGGTCTGGGCCCTGAATGAACCTGCTCGCGTCGTGGCAGGAGACTTCTTCGATGTGATCGATCATGGGGATCGAATCACCATCGTCATGGCCGATGTCTCCGGCAAGGGTGCCGGGCCGGCGATGTTCATGTCCATGGCCAGAACGATCATTCGAATGCTCGACGCGGAGCAGATGCCTCTTTCCGAACTTGTTCTTCAACTCAACAAGCGACTGTATCCCGACTCGCACGGCGCCATGTTCGTGACGATGGTCATACTTCGCTACGAGACCTCGACCGGCAGGATGAAGATCGTCAATGGCGGTCATCCGCCGCCCATCCGAATCATGCCCGATGGAACAGTCGATGCCGTCGGCAATTCCACGGGGCCACTCGTCGGTGCAATCGATGATGCCGGATGGGACACCATCGAGGCCTCGCTCGAGCCGGGAGAAGAGCTGCTGCTCTATACGGATGGTGTGACCGAAGCCGCCGATCAGAACCAGAATCTGCTTGGAGTCCATGGTCTGCTGGAGTTGCTTCAGACGATGGATCTCTCCAATCAGTCTCCCGATGTCGTGTGCCAGGCTCTTGTTGAATCGGTTCGTGAGCGAGAACAGGGCGAGGCATCGGACGATGTGACCATTCTGGTCCTGAAGAGACCGATTGACTGATCAACCTGCCGAAGCGCTATCCGCAAAGACGACCGCCTGGGAACTGGAGACGACTCCGCCGGGTATGGTCTCGTCCCCGGCCATCATTCGACTCAAAGCATCCCTCTTGTCCTCGCCGATCACCTGCCAAATGATGCGGCGGGCTCTGTTGATGGCGGGATACGTCAGTGTCATTCGGCGTCTTCCCTGATAGGAACCGCTGGTGATCGCGACATCGCGATCACGCACCTTCAGGACGAGATCCCCGGGGACGAGAGAGGCCGTATGGCCATCAGGACCGAGACCAAGATGGATGATGTCGAGCATCATCGGCATCCCGCATGATTCGATCAGTCGATCGGCATATCGATCGGCCGCCTTGTCGATGTCCGGATCATTCACGGGCATGGGATGTGTTCTTGCCCGAAGTGACGGCCTTACCGCCAGCACGTGCTCGTTCAGTTGAGTCAGATTCCGATCGGCATCGCCCTCGGGTGCAATTCGCTCGTCCACCTGGAAGATGGAGACAGCATCCCACGGGAGATCGGTTCTTCGGGCAAGCGATTCGAGCATCGGCCATGGGGAATGTCCACCGGATACCGCCATCGAACAGCGGCCGCGTTCATCCACGGCTTCCAGTATTCGATGAGCCAGCCACTCCTCCGCCTGACTGGCCACTTCTCCTGCGGTATCGAACACGTGAATGGGAGGTGGTTGATGGTGAGTGGTCATTCGATCGCCTCGACGACGGCCTGGACATTCTGATTCCACACCAGCGTCGTGGTGTACTCATGCTCATATCCGAGAACGCAGTATGTTCCCGTGCCGAGCGTGAAGCATCGACCTTCCTCGGGCTGCAGGCCCAGCCAGGTAGCAGCCATCACTCTCAGGACATGGCCGTGCGCGAAGAGGGCCACATCACCACCGGCCTCCTTGGCACGATCAATGACACGAAGGCAACGTGCCTGGACATCCACGGCCGACTCGCCTCCGGGAGGCTGACCGTTCCAGATGGTCCAGCCCGGGACACTCTTCCTGATTTCAGTGGTGGTACGGCCCTCGTACTCACCGTAGTTCCACTCACACAGATCCTTGCTGACTTCAGCGTCGCTCGAGAATCCCGCCAACTCGCAGGTTCTGCTCGCACGTTGCCTGGGACTCACGAGCACGAGCGAGAAGTTCTTGCCTGCCAAGGACCGACCAAGCAGACTGGCCATCTCCTCGCCATGGGTCGTGAGGGGTATGTCAGTGAAGCTCGTATGTTTTCCGGTCATGCTCCATTCGGTCTGGGCATGACGAAGAAGCCACAGTCGGGTACCGATCATGATTCAACCAGCTCCTCGACGGATTCCAGAACCGGCGCTCGCCATTTCATTCCGGCATGAAGCAGTGAATCGGCCTCCTCCGGACCCCATGACCCGGGCTTGTAGGAATGGACAGGCGTCGATTGGTCCAGAACGGGATCGACCACCTTCCATGCGGACTCGACTTCATCCACCCGCGCGAACAGGCCGGCTTCACCGGCCATGGCATCGCCAATAAGACGTTCATAGGCAGTCATCTGATCTGCCGCTTCATGCTGAGCGACCATCTCGATCTGTTCGCCGACCATTTCCTCACCGACCTTCTTGGCCCTGGCGCCGATGGCGATGATCGTGTTCGGATTGAACTGGAATCGGAAGTAGTTGCGATCACCTCGGTGGCAGTCCTCGAAGAGCTGTTGTGGCGGCTGCTTCATCTCCACGACGACTTCAGTCGATGTGACCGGCAGATTCTTCCCGGCACGGATATAGAACGGTACATCGGCCCAACGCCATGAATCGATGTGGAGCCTCAGGGCGACGAAGGTCTCTGTCCTTGAATCCGGCTTCACCCCGGGTTCATCCAGGAATCCCTCGAATTGTCCTCTGACAATGTCGTTCTTGGTCAATGGCTTGATCGACTTGAACAAGCGGACCTTCGCATCCCGCAATGTCTCCTCATCGCGATTCGATGGTGGATCCATCGCCAGAATCGCCAGGATCTGCATCAGATGATTCTGGACCACGTCCCGGATCGTTCCAGCCTCGTCATAGAAGGCTCCTCGACCCTGCACGCCGAAGTCCTCGGCCATGGTGATCTGGACGGATTTGATGCTGTTTCTGTTCCAGATCGGTTCCATGAACACGTTTCCGAATCTGAAGTAGTTCAGATTGAG
Source organism: Phycisphaerales bacterium UBA3158 (assembly GCA_002364555.1). Lineage (GTDB taxonomy): Bacteria > Planctomycetota > Phycisphaerae > Phycisphaerales > SM1A02 > UBA1668. Next base: position 9,762 of record DEYM01000114.1, read on the forward strand.
AACCGGTTCCTTTCCGAGGAAATGATCTATTCGATAGATGTTCTCCTCCGGAAAGACGTCATGGACGACCCTGTTCAGATCCAGTGCCGACTTCAGATCCCTGCCGAACGGCTTCTCCACAACGACGCTGGCGTGGTCCGCGCACCCCGAGGCCTTGAGGGCTTGGCATACCATCTCGAAGATCGTCGGTGGGATGGCGAGATAGTGAAGTGGACTCTTCGCATTACCGAGCGCCTGCTTCAGACGATCGAAGGTCTTCGAATCCGAGTAATCGCCACTGACATAGCTGATTCGATCGGCCAATCGCTTGAAGATCGATTCGTCCAGATCGCCCTGTCCGTAGGTCTCGATACCGTCCCTTGCCCGGGCGATCAGCGACTCGGCCTTCTCTTGATCACGAGCGATGCCGATGATGGGCACGTTCAGATGACCCCTCTCCTCCATTGCATAGAGAGATGGAAAGATCTTCTTGTGAGCCAGATCACCCGTCGCACCGAAGAGGATGAACGCATCGCATGCCTGACGACTCATTTCGACGCCGCCTTTTCATGATGACCACCGAACTGGTATCTCATCGCGGAAAGCAGTTGATTGGCAAAGTCCCCTTCGCCTCTTGAATTGAATCGTTCGAACAAGGCCGTGGCCAGGACCGGAGCCGGAGCACCCTCGTCGATGGCCGCCTGGAGTGTCCATCGACCTTCACCCGAATCGGATACACGTCCGGCGAATTCATGGAGATCTGGACTGTCCAGAAGCGCCTTGGCCGTGAGATCCAGAAGCCACGAGGCGATCACGCTTCCACGCCTCCACACCTCGGCGATATCAGCCAGATCGAGATCGAACTGGTAGTACTTGGGATCTCTGAGGGGAGTCGTCTCGGCGTCGTTGTCCTGCTGCTTCATGCCGACGTTCGCATGCTTGAGGATGTTCATTCCCTCCGCATAGGCCGCCATGATTCCGTACTCGATTCCATTGTGGACCATCTTCACGAAATGACCGGATCCGGTTGGGCCGCAGTGCAGATAACCATGCTCGCAGGTGCCGCTCTTGTCCTCGCGTCCGGGCGTACGTTCCGCCTCGTCCATGGACGGTGCGATCGTCGAGAGAATCGGATCGATGTGCGCGACCGCTTCATCATGTCCACCGATCATCATGCAATAGCCGCGGTCGAGACCCCATACACCGCCGCTGACGCCGACATCGACATAATGGATCCCCCTGTCGGCAAGCGACTCGGCTCGATCGATGTCGTCTCGGTAGTACGAGTTGCCACCATCTATGAGGATGTCGCCCTTGGAAAGCAGTGGCGACACCTTCTCGACCGTATCGGAGACGAATGCGGCGGGAATCATCATCCACACGACTCGTTGGCCGTCCAGAGCCTGGGTGAATTCCTCGAGTGTCTTGGCACCCTTGGCACCCTCCCCCACGAGTTCATCGACAGCCTCGGCATGCACGTCGTAGACGACGCATTCATGACCATCCTTCATAAGTCTGCGAACCATGTTGGCGCCCATTCGCCCAAGTCCGATCATTCCCATCTTCATTGCCGTTCTCCTTGTCTTCCAGTTCCAGTCGCTCAATGCCTATCAGGCGGACTGGAGATCCTGACTCTTCTCATCGATGGCGTCCATGAGATCGCCCCATGATTTATTGAAGGCATCCCGGCCTTCGATCTGAAGGCGTTCACCCAGAGCGTCGACGTCCAGGCCCGCCGCCTTGCATCGGGCGATCGTCTCGTCCGCCGCCGCCATGTCGGATTCGCCCAGGGAACCCGTGACTTCTCCATGATCCGCAAAGGCGAGAAGCGTCTTCTCCGGAATGGTGTTGACTGTCTCGTCTGCAGCCAGCGCGGAGATGTAGAACGTGTCGGGAAGCGACGGATCCTTGGTGCTGGTGCTCGCGAAGAGAAGCTTCTGCGGCTTCGCCCCCTTGGCGACGAGCGCCTCCCAGCGTGGCCCCGAGAAGATTTCATGGAATGCCCGGAGGCACTGGACCGATGCCGCGACACCCAGCTTGTCCTTGAGATTCTCGGGGAGGTCGTTCATGGCCGCCTTGTCCCAACGGGAGACGAACACAGAGGCAACCGAGAAGTTGTCGAGTGGCTCGCCTGCCTGGGCTCTTCGTTCGAGACCGTTGATGTAGGCTTCCGCCGCACGTCGGTACTGCGCCTCGGAGAACAGCAATGTGACATTGATGTTGATTCCGCGTGAAATCAGCTCCTCGATGGCCGGTGCACCTTCAGGTGTGCCGGGGACCTTGATCATCAGATTCGGTGAAGCCGCTCGCTTGAAGAGTGCGTCACCCTGCTGGATGGTCGTCTTCGTGTCGTTCGCCAGAAGCGGTGAGACCTCCAACGAACAGCAGCCATCGGTATGACCCGAGACATCCCAGATCGTCTTGAACAGCAAGGCGGCTCTCTTCAGATCCTGAATGGCCAGCGTGAAGAAGATCTCTTCGCGATCCGTGGTTCCGGATGCACGCAGTGATCTGATTTCCTGATCGTAGAGATCGGTATCGGCGATGGCCTTGTCGAATATCGAAGGATTCGACGTCAGCCCGGTAACCGACAATTCCTCGATGTATCTGGCAAGCGTGCCATTGTCGAGAATGTCGCGACGAATGTAGTCCAGCCAGATGCGCTGGCCCGTTTCATGCAGGTCATACATGGGGTTCATGTGTTGCTCCCTCGCAATTCGGAGGACTTCACCGAGACGACGACGGTGGCGTTCCTCACCAGTAAATTCGGCCTTGAGATAGGCCGCCACGATTTCCTTGGCTGGCTCCACGCCGAGCGTCCGAGCTCCAAGGGTTATCACATTCACGGCATCGTGCTCCACCATCTGATGGGCCGTGTAGATGTTCTCTGTCGATGATGCGCGGATGAGCGGCATCTTGTTGGCCGCGACCGTGACTCCCGCACCGCTTCCGCATAGGAGGATGCCTCGCTCCGATCGACCGCTTCCGATTTCCCTGCAGAGCGCTTCGGCCGCAAGGGGATAATCAACTGAATCACCGGTCAGCGGACCGACGAAGTGGATCTCGTGCCCTAGCGAACGGGCGACCTCGGCAAGCGGTTCCATGAAAGGCCGACCCGCATGATCACTGGCCATGGCGACGTGCATCAGACCACCCCTTCCATGATGCCCACGAGATTGCGGACTCGATCCGCAACATGTTCCGGCGTGAAGCCGCGTTCCGAGTAGACCCTGGGGCCAGGAGCCGAGGAACCGAATTGCGAGAGACCGATCACGTCATCGGCGAACTCGTACCAGGTCTCCGGCGAAGCGGCTTCGACAGCGACGATCGGCAGATCACAGGGAACGATCTCGGCCTGCATGTCCTCTGGAAGGGATCTGAAGAGTTCGACACAGGGCATCGTCACGACACGGACCTCGAGCCCTTCCTTGGCCAGAAGAGATCGTGCCTGCATGGCCAGATTCACTTCTGATCCCGTGGCAATGATCGTGCCTCTGTCACCATCGGCGAGGATGGCAGCGCCCTTGGATACATCGGCGAAACCGGGATCGTGAATCGGGATTCCCTGACGAGTGAGCACCAGACAGCTTGGACCATCGTGGGTGATGGCCTCTCTCCATGAGCCGATGCATTCCTGCGCATCGGCTGGACGGAACGTCTGCATGCCCGGCATCGTGCGAAGACCAGCCAGCTGCTCGACGGGCTGATGGGTCGGACCATCTTCGCCCAGTGCGATCGAATCGTGTGTGAATATGAAGATGACGGGCAGCTGCATCAGCGATGCCAAGCGGACCGGTTCACGCATGTAGTCGAGGAACGAGAAGAAGGTGGCGCAATATGGCCGAATGCCTCCGTGGGCGGCCATGCCGTTGCAGATGGCTCCCATCGCGTGTTCTCTGACTCCGAAGTGGATGTTTCGACCGGTCCAGTCTCCGGTATTGACATCACCACCATCGATGATGTCCGTCTTGGTCGATGGAGACACGTCGGCGGTACCGCCGACCATCTCGGGTATTCGAGAGGCAAAGGCGTTCAGCACCTTGCCACCAGCTACGCGCGTCGCGACTGATTCGCCGGGAGTGAAGACGGGCATCTCGGCGGAATCCCATTCCATGGGCAGTTCACCGCTCATGACGCGTTCCAACTCCCTCGCGAGATCCGGATGCGCCGAGGCGTAGGCCTCCCATCGATTCTTCCAGTCGGAATGCGTCGATGCTCTCTCGGCGGCCGCCGATCGCCAGCAGTCGACGATTTCCACGGGGATGTCGAAGGGCTCGTGCGTCCAGCCGAGTGTCTGGCGTGTCGCGGCGACGTTTTCGGCACCCAATGGGGAACCATGCGCGTGAAAACTGTCCTGAACAGGCGATCCGTAGCCGATGTGGCTGCTCACGATGATGAGACTCGGTCGATTGACCTCGGCTCGCGCTTCATCGAACGCCTTGTCGACGGCTTCGAGATCGTTGATGTCGTCGACGACGATCACATGCCACCTGCAGGCCGTGAACACACCGGCGATGTCCTCGTTGAGTTCATGGGGAGCGGGCCCCTCGAGGGTCACTTCATTGTCGTCGTAGATGACGGTGAGATTGCCGAGTTTGAGTCGTCCGGCAAGCGAGGCGGCCTCGTAGGAGATGCCTTCCATCAAGTCACCTTCACCAGCCGTCACATAGACGTGATGATCGATGATGTCATGACCCTCGCAGTTGAATCGTGCAGCGAGCATTCGTTCGGCCATGGCCATTCCGACGCCGTTGGCGACTCCCTGACCGAGCGGTCCCGTATTGATCTCGACGCCGGGCGTCATGTCCATCTCGGGGTGACCCGGGGTGCGGCTCTCCCATTGCCTGAAATTCTTCAGGTCGTCGATGGTCAAGTCGTAGCCCGCCAGATGAAGCGAGGCGTATTGAAGCATGCAGGCGTGACCGCCCGACATGATGAAGCGATCACGATCGATCCAATGCGGCGCCGATGCGTCGTAACGCATGTGGCGAGCCCACAGTCTCCAGGCAACCGGAGCCAATCCCATGGGCGTACCGGGGTGTCCGGAGTTCGCTTTTTCAACGGAATCAATGGCGAGAAAACGAATTGCATTGATGCAATCCACATCTCGGGATGCTGTCTTTTGACCCTCTGCTGACATGCTCAATTCCTCCCTGAAATGCCTTGGATTTGCCGTCCTCGATGAGGGGGTCATGCTACCACGGGTGGGGCTACCGGAAGTCCCCTTCGACCGCTCCCGCAGACCAGCTTCGAGTACAGTGGTCGGATCCCGAATTCGACACATCGTGGTCTCCGAAAGGACGCCCAGAGGCTGGGCGGAGGAAGCTGGAAGATATGAAGACTCTGGTCTGTGATATTGGCGGCACAAGCGTGAAGATTCTGCTCTCGGGGGAAACCCAACGGCGAAAAGCCCCGTCAGGACCTGAAATGACGGCCTCCGACATGGTCAGGATCGTCAGGGAGCTTGGTGGCGAGGACTGGTCCTGGGATCAGATCGCCATTGGCTATCCGGGCCCGGTGGTTCACGGCAGAATCATGTGCGAACCCTCCAATCTGGGCGATGGATGGATCGCCTTCGACTTCGCGAAGGCCTTCGGATGCCCGGTGAAGATCGTCAATGATGCCGCCATGCAGGCTCTTGGCAGCTATCACGGTGGCCAGATGCTGTTCATGGGACTTGGAACAGGGCTTGGGACAGCCATGATCGTCAATGGGCAACTCCAACCCATGGAAGCTGGGCATCTTCCGTACAAGAAGGGCAAGACCTTCGAGGATTTCACCGGCAAGCGAGGATATGCCGAGCTTGGAAAGAAGAAGTGGAAACAGGCCGTCCTCGAGATCATGGCCGAGTTCAAGCGAGCCCTCGAGCCGGACTACATCGTCATCGGCGGAGGCAACGCCAAGAAATTCGATCAGGACGAGCTTCCTGACTACTGTGAGCTTGGCCAGAATGCCAATGCCTTCACCGGTGGCTTTCGCCTCTGGGAACAGAACGCCGAGTAGACGGCTTGGGAATCAAGGGAACGAGAAAACGAGGGACAGGACATGAATCAAGGTGCGGCTCTTCATGAAGGCGACATCACCGCCTCTTCCATCTGGAAGGAACTGGAATCCCATCATCAACAGACCTCGACGGTTCATATGAGGGATCTGTTCGATGCCGATCCGAATCGATTCGATCGGTATGCCATGCTGTTCAAGGACTTCCTGATCGATTTCTCCAAGCATCGAATCACCGATGACACGCTGCCTCTGCTCAGAAGGCTCGCCAACGAGGCTGGTGTCGAGACTCTTCGCGATGCCATGTTCGCTGGTGAACGGATCAACACATCGGAGAATCGTGCCGTTCTGCATGTGGCACTTCGCAACAGAAGCAATCGTCCCATCCTCGTGGATGGTCAGGACGTCATGCCTGAAGTCAATGCCGTCCTCGAACAGATGAGGACCTTCTGTGACGCCGTTCGAGGTGGCACATGGAGAGGCTTCTCGGGAAAACGGATAACGGACATCGTCAACATCGGCATCGGAGGCTCGGATCTGGGACCGGTCATGGTGACCGAGGCGCTGCGTCCTTACATCAGCGACGACCTTCAGCCGCATTTCGTCTCCAACGTCGACAGCACCCACATCGCCGAGACGCTCAAGTCGCTCGATCCCGAAACCACCCTGTTCCTGATCGCCTCCAAGACCTTCACCACACAGGAGACGCTCACGAACGCCCACGCGGCTCGCGACTGGTTCATGGCCGTCGCTGGAGACGACTCCCACGTGGCCAAGCACTTCGTGGCCCTTTCCACGAACCAGGCTGAAGTCGAGAAGTTCGGAATCGATCCCGCCAACATGTTCCGTTTCTGGGACTGGGTGGGCGGACGCTACTCCTTCTGGTCCGCCATCGGTCTCTCGATAGCCGTCAGCATCGGCTTCGACCGATTCGAGGAACTGCTGCAGGGTGCTCACGAGATGGACGAGCATTTCCGCACTGCGCCGATTGAAGAGAACATACCGATGACCATGGGCCTGATCGGGGTCTGGTACAACAACTTCTACGGATGTCAGACCCAGGCGATACTTCCCTACGACCAGTACATGCATCGCTTCCCCGCCTATTTCCAGCAGGGAGACATGGAAAGCAACGGCAAGCACGTGGATCGCCAGGGCAATCACATCCATTGCCAGACGGGCCCGGTCATCTGGGGCGAGCCCGGAACCAACGGTCAGCATGCCTTCTATCAGCTGATCCATCAGGGAACGAAGATCATTCCGTGCGATTTCATCGCACCCATCCATACGCATAATCCGATCGGTGAACAGCATCGGATACTGCTCTCGAACTTCTTCGCTCAACCAGAAGCGCTCATGAAGGGCAAGACCGAGAGTGAAATCGTCGATGAACTCACCGCCGGCGGCATGGATGATGCGGATGCGAGGACACTGGCTCCCTACAAGGTGATGGAAGGCAACCGCCCCTCCACCAGCATTCTGTTCAGGACCCTCGATCCAAAGACGCTTGGATCCCTCGTCGCGCTGTACGAACACAAGATCTTCACGATGGGCGCCGTCTGGAACATCAACTCCTTCGATCAATGGGGTGTCGAACTCGGGAAGGTGCTCGCCAGAGCCATCCTCCCCGAACTGGAAGGTGACAAGTCGATCTCCTCCCATGACAGTTCCACCAATGGACTCATCAACTACTACAAGACCAATCAGGCCTGATCGTGAGCGAGTCTTCAAGAATGATTTCCAGACATGAACCGGACTGTTCCTCCGAATGGCTGCTGACCAATGGTGTCGGAGGCTTCGCGATGGGTACTCCCTCGGGCGTCAATGTCCGTCGGTATCACGGGCTTCTGGTAGCCGCCGTCAATCCTCCGGTCGATCGCGTGGTCTGCCTGAACAGCACCATCGACCAGTTTCATCCGACCGGCGAGGAGGGCCGTTACTTCCCTCTGAGCAGCCAACTCTTCGGAGGTTCCGATACACCCCATCCGAATGGATGGGAGTATCAGGTCGACTTCGATTGCGACACGAGATCAGCGACCTGGACCTGGGTTCTCGATGGTGGAATCACCGTTCGCAAGAAGCTCGCACTCGAGCAGGGATGCAATTCATGCCTGCTGGAATGGTCCGTGGATGGCCTTGTGCACGACGGCATGTTGACCATCAGGCCCTTGGTGACCATGCGCAACTTCCATGGACTCCTCGCTTCCCGGACAGACGACCTCCGTGCCTCCGCGGAGGGGACGCGCTGCTGCGTCCAACGCGATGGACAGGCCCTGATCATGGAGTCCAGCTGCGGAGACTGGGAATCGAATCAGAGCTGGTGGGACAACTTCGACTATCCGATGGAAACACAACGCGGACAGGATCACATCGAGCATGCACTGTGTGCCGGTGTCCTCAGGGTCCCCATCTCGCCGGAATCCTCCATCGTCAGACTCAAGGTGTCGCTGCAGGATTCATTGACGCCTTCGGCCCCCGACATCGCCAACGATTCAGACGGCGATGTCGTTGCCGATCGACTCTCGGAGGCCTGTCGTCAATTTCTCGTGAAGCGAAGTCATGGCAAGAACGGCCCGACTTCCGTCATCGCCGGGTATCCATGGTTCGCCGACTGGGGCAGAGACAGCCTGATCAGTCTTCCCGGACTTCTTCTGAAGCAGGACCGCCTCGAGGAGGCGCTTTCCATGCTTGGAGGATTCGCCTCGAGAATGCGAAATGGAATCATTCCCAATCGCTTCGATGATGCTCAGGACAAGGCGTACTACAACACGGCCGATGCCAGCCTGTGGTTCATCAATGCCGTACACGCCTGTCATGAACATGCCGAAGACTCAGACACTCTCGAGATGTTCACACCGCTCATCCAGGCGTGCAGGGAGATCGTACGCTGCTATCGAAGCGGCACCGAGTACGGTATTCGAATCGATTTCGATGGTCTTCTGATGGCCGGTGTTCCAGGCGAAGCCGTCACCTGGATGGATGCCAGAGTCAATGGTGTGGGCGTCACGGCCAGAATCGGAAAACCGGTCGAACTGTCCGCCCTCTGGCACAACGCCCTGCGATGTCTTGCTGAAATGGTCGATGATCCCGCCGAATCCGCCGAGTACAAGGCGACGGCGGCGCTCACCAGGAAGTCGTTTGGTCGATTCTGGAATGAAGCTTCAGCCTGCTGCTACGACCTTCTGATTCCTCATCAGGGAAATTGGCGCGGTGATTCGAGAATCAGGCCCAATCAGCTGCTGGCGGTCAGTCTTCGATTCCCCTGCGTCACTGATCAACAGGCCAGGCAGGTGATGGAGTGTGCGAGAAATCATCTCCTGACACCGTACGGGCTTCGCACACTCGCTCCAGAAGACCCCGACTACAAGGGACGCTACGACGGCGACATGACCAGCAGAGACGAGGCGTATCACAATGGAACCGTATGGCCCTGGCTGATGGGTCCCTACTGCGACGGTCTGCGAATGACCCGTGATGGTTCGGTCGACATCGAAGAAGTCATACGAGAACTTCTGGGGCCACTGGTTGAATCGATGGATGATGGGTGCGTTGGCCAGATCGCCGAGATCTACGATGGCGATCACCCTCATCGGGCACAAGGCTGCCCGGCGCAGGCATGGTCGGTTGCCGAAGTGGCCAGATGCTGGCCCGCCGACTCCCCCGAGGAGGCGCTCGGTGCCGAATGCACCGAGGCCACCTCCGAAGAAACGATCCTCAACAGAATCGAGGATCCCATCCGAACAGAGTCTGATCAGAAGAGCAGCTGCATCTGAGCACGGATGAGGATCTGGCCACTGTTGTTGCCATAATCACCAGCCCATCCAGTGCCCGAACTGACCCAGTCAGCACTTCCGGGATTTCGATTTGGATTGTTCGGATCGTTGTTCGCGCCCGGACCATCGGCCAGGTTGGAGAACGCATAGCCAACATCCGCGGAGATCTTGATGTTCTTGGTACCGGTAGGCCACCAGTTGGCACCGAGCGTCAACGTGGAGTTGTGCCCCGTCTGACCCGGCAGATCAAGTGATCCGCGATAGTCCTCGATGTTGCCGAGCTCATACCTTGAGAAGAGCTCGATGTCCTTCCATGGCATGAAGCCGCCCTGCACGACCCAGCCCCATGAATTGATCTTGGTGGTGTCGAACACGACATCGTTGTTTCTGCCGGCGCCCCACACGATGTACGAGAACGCCGTCCATCCGTCTCCACCAACCGACGCATCAACGGTGAAGCCGATGTTGTTACGGCCATCCACGTTTCCATATTCCTTGGTGTTGGCTGGATTGTCGAAGTTGTACCACTGGACGGCGGCACCGACCATGGCGCCGAAGTCGGTGCTTCCATAACCCGAGAGTGACCTGAACATGCCCCAGTCACCCGCCAGAAGCACCTCGGCACGGCCGGTGAGGCTGTTCTCGCCCGTGGAGTAGGCCTGGCCGTTCAAGGCCAGTGGTCCATCGCTGTACATCCCCTTCACGGAGAGCCAATCGTTCCTGTAGCCCAGCTCGATGCCCTGGGTCCAACCATACGTGAAGGCGTTGTTGATCATCGAGCGTTCGACGGCCAGCTGTGCACTGCTTGAAACAAGTTCCTCACGCAGATACGGAGCCTTGAACTGACCGACCTTGACGTACACGCCGTTCTCGAACTTCTTCTGGAGCCAGGCATCCTCCGAATAGAAGCTTGCGCTCCCGCCATCTCGAGCGTTCCTGGTGTTGACGATACTCAGCTTGTAGGTCCAGGATGGATCGAAGATATGGCCACTGAACTTCAACTTGAAACGACGGATCTCGAATCCATAGTTGTTCGTTTCCTCGGCGGGAGTGCCTTTACGATGGTTGAAATCCCATCGTGTCTGGATCTGACCGCCGAACTTGAGCATGAACTTGTCGTCTGACGACCTGATGAAGAAGCCGCCGTCGTATCCAGCAAGCGCACCACTGCCCTGGAGGCTGGCCCTGGTGTCCGCATCGGCGAGAACATCCTGAACAAGCTCACGGATTTCCTCCGAACGCTGTTCGGTCATCCAGTCGGTCCCTTGCTCCGCACGTAGTACGTCGACTTCGGAACGCAACGTATCGACCAGCTCACGAAGTTCCTGGACTTCATCGTTTGCCATCGCGGATACAGCGGACAGGAGAATGGCTCCCATGCCCAGCAGTGATCCGGTTCTCCAAATGCCCTTGGCTTGGAATGCCATATCTCACTAACTCCTAAATTTGTGGTTCATAGCAGCACGTCTCAGAGAGAAACGATCTCCGAGCCGCGTTTGGTTTATGTTTAGATTGAATATCGAAACGGCTAATTGCCTTCGATTTCAGGCGATACGAAAGACCACTCCGGCTCAAGCCCGAGTTCGCCATGAAGCTGGAATTCCACACATCGCAAGCCATCAACCGATTGCGTCACGTTCATCCACCCGAGGGTGGATCATCTTGAAGTGTCAGTTGCCCGCATCGGAGTCGAGATCGCTCAGAAGTCCCTTCTGTTCACCGTACTGGGCACGAATGTAGTTCCAAGTACGTGATTCCAGAACCTCGAGAATGGCCACGCTGATGGCTTCCTTGTATTTGCTGTCGGTAGGCAAGCCGAAGGCGATCTTCTGTGGATGAATATTGCCTTCGGTGACGATTTCCTGCCCCTTGTCCCATTGAGCGACTTCCCAGAGAATCGGAGATCGATCGGATACGAAGGCCTCGATCTTTTCCGACAGGATCGCATTGAGACCTGCATCGACCGATTTATATGGGACGACGTCGATGTTGTGCTTTTCAAGCCATGTCTGCGCATCGGACTGCTCGATGGCGCCGACCTTCTTGTTGTGCAGATCGGACAACCGGGACATGTCGTCCCCCATTCGTCCAATGGTCATGCTGGAGGCGATGGTTCCCGTGAAGGCCGCCAACAGGACGATCGAGATGAAGATCCAGACAAGCGCCACAAATCTGCCGATGGCGGTTCGAGGCGCCTTGTCCCCGTATCCGACCGTACTCATCGTGACCATCGACCACCAGACGCCACTCCCGAATCCGTGCACCATCTGACCACCGAAATGATCCTTGTTGGTCTTTCGTTCCGCCCACCACATGATCAGACCAAAGAAGATGGTGATGATCAGGAGTGAGACGGTCAACTGGAGAAAGGCCCGATCGCCTACATGGGAAATGACGTCGAGCATCGTATGGATCGGCTCGCGTTCAGACGCGATGGCCAGTCCGGATTGCAGGTAGGACGGCGTGAAGTCCATGACCTTCTCGCGCTCGGCCGTACGGGCGAGAGGGGCGACGGCGATGTCGATCTTTCCGGTCTTGACGCTCTCCAGAAGATCCGGAAGATCCATGATCTCGTATGTCCATTTCCAGCCACATTTGTTGGCCGCCATCTCCCAAAGTTCGATGGAAATGCCATCGAGCTCCTTGGACGACTCGATCACGAATGGCGGCTCGATGAAGACACCGACCTTCAGATTCGCAACGGGCGCATGATCCACGTCTGCATATGCCGGACAGACGGCCAGGGCGAGCATCAGCAAACTCATCAAGCGAATCATTCGGGGTCTCCAGATGGACTATTTCCGTCTTCTGACGGTCATGACGCCGTTCATCATCGGCCAATGACCGGGAAATGTACAGACATATGGATATCTACCTGGTCTTTCGGGAGCCAGAAAAAGTATCTCGTCGGACTGCTCTGGTTCGACCATCGCCAGTACGTGGAGGATTGCCTCGAGATCCGGCACGTAGTTGAGCTTGACCGCATCAGGGCCCGTTCCCATGTTGTCCGCCGCTATTCCGACTCGACGCATTGAACCGGGTCGGCATATCAACAGGTTGTGGGGCATCGAATCCCTGTTGGTGAGCGTCAACCTCACCGGCTCACCTGCCGTGACCTCAATCTTCTTCTTGTCGTAGATCATGCGATCAGGGATGGTCTCGACATCGATTTCCCTGATGCGCCATCTCGAATCGGAATCCGTCCAGTGTTCGGCGTCGATCGACTGCATGGCCTCGATGGCGATGAGTCGAAGCAATGGATCACTTGAAGGGGCAACGCACTCTCGCATCAGCTCCATCGTCTCTTGTGATCGGGATGGAATGCTGCTCATCGCATTCAAAGCCGATTCCACCAGAAGTGGATCCCAACTTCGACCGATCTCATGATGGCTCGTGAACTGGGGCGCCGGCAGATCATCCAACGACCAGACCGGATCCCGGGCTTCATCGAGAATCTCTATTCGATGGCCCTCGAGTCTCTGATCGTATGGACGTTCGGATCGTCCGCTTATGCGAATACCGTCAATCGAGCACATCTGGTCCAGATCGATCTCCCAGAATGGTGATTCGTCATCTTCACGAGTATGGGTGGATGTGCCGTTGGAGAAGATGCCATCGTGATCCCCGTCGACGGCAAGCGACGCCGTTCCGCTCCAGGCTGTACTCGATTGACGACATTGCTTGCCCAACGCGATGTTGCGGCCGTCGCTCCTGATCTCGACCTCTGCAAGCGTGATCGTTCCCGATCTGGGCAATGAGACTCGAAGATATCTTCCCATGATCGGCTCGACCGTCGTCATCTCGCCGGGGAGCTGTCTGCTCATCAGGTTCCAGGCCATCTTCTGGATCGTCTCGGCATCATCGCGTTGCTGAAGCAGCGTTGTCGAATCCATCAGTTCCGAGCAGGACCGCCGAGGATCCCGTGTCGAGCTCGCCACTTTCCACGTGAGTTCGAAATCATCGTCTGCAACGGCGATGCATGCCCATGCGCATTTTCTGAAATCACCTTGATGGTCCGGATCGGTGGCGATCTCGAGCAGTCTCTCTCGCTCGGAGACGATCGATTCCCTGGTTGAATCCAGAATCATCGAGATGACGTCGTCGAGCGCATCCTCATCCGGATCGAGAGACGATGCGGACTGCAGGAGCTGGGAAAGCCGGCTTCGATTCATCTGTCGAGCCTGCCATCCAATCGCCTCTTCCCTCTTCTTTACAGGCAGGTCGGGCCGTCTGATCAGTTCGCGGGACACGAAGTGGTCCATGTCGCGTTCAAGAAGCGCCGAATCGGACATCTGGAGAAGCTGCCAGGCGATCGTGCCCTCGCCGGCGGGTGTTCCCCAGGGCTGCAATGCCTTGAGCGTTCGGTTGAAGGTGGTCTCGAAATCAGGATCCATCGGCTGACCCGTCGCCAAACCGGCCAGTTCAGCCGATCGAATGTCCGGGAGATGTCCAAGCGCTACGATCGTCTCCAGACGTACACCCTGATGCTGATCCAGCACACCTCTTTCCAGAAGAGGCCATGGATTCTCGAGATCGTCCATCCACCATCTCAAGACGCGTACACCAGCCATTCGAGCATTGGGATCATCGGATTCCAGCACACGCTCCAGAAGTATTTCGTCCACGTTGTTCAGTCCCTGATGGATCCACAGCGCCTCGACGAGCTGATGCTCGGACGTCGGGTCACGATCATCGATCTGCTCGATCCATTTCTCCAATGCCGGGATCACCTCTTCCGGATCCCCTTCCTGAAGAGCCCGACGAGCATGTGATCGTGTTCTGTTCTCATAGGCCTTCAGGTAGTCGAGCAGTTCCGGAATGCTGGCATCAGCGATATCCGGTGGTTGTGACAACGGGCGGGACGGATAGGTGATCCGCCAGACTCTTCCATGCCGATTGTCTCTTCTGGGATCGCGCACGTTGAACTGCATGTGACCGACGATGGGATTCGCCCAGTCGAGCACGTAGAAGGCGCCATCCGGTCCGACCTGCATGCTGACAGGTCGAAAACTGGTGTCCGTCGACTGGAGCAGCTCCATGTCCTCAGGCTGTGTCTTCCATCCCGAACCCGATTCCTCCAGCTCGTACCAACGCAGTCCATGGAATCCGATGCACTGACTGGAGACGAATCTTCCCTGAACCTCATCCGGAAGATGGGTCGATCGGATGAACTCGCTTCCCGCCGAGGGCCTTCGACCTCCAGGTGTGAATGAACGAATGTTCCGATACGGTCCCTGTCCCTTGATCTCGTCCGGATAGGTATGCGCACCCATCAGATGCGACATCTTGTAGTTGTATCCGTTCGAGGCGTCCGAGATGACGCTCTGGCCCCAGCGGTCCATCACGTGCCCCCAGGGATTCGCGAAGGGAAAGCTGACCACGACATCCACTTCTTCGGTATCAGGCTTGTATCTCAGGACTCCACCATGCTGAAGGCGTCTGGGCCCCAACGGTGTCTCGATCTGCGTGTGATGAAACGTACCCTCGTTGAAGTAGATCGCCCCATCGTGACCCCATGTCAATGCGGACATCGAATGATGGCTGTCCTCCGAGCCGAACCCGTGGAGAACGGTTGTGCGTTCATCGGCGATGAGGTCGCCATCGAGATCGCGTAGATGGAGGAGATTGGGTTGCGAGACCACATAGGCGCCATCACGGGAAAGCACGAATCCGGTTGGTATGTAGAGACCGTCGGCGAACACCGTCATCTCATCGGCAACGCCGTCCCGATCGGTGTCTTCCAGAACAAGCAGCTTGTCTTCAGGCTTGTCTCCGGGGATCAGGTGCGGATAGGTCGGGGAAACCGCCACCCACAGGCGGCCGCTTTCATCGAACGTCATGGCGATTGGATTCGCCAGTTCCGGAAACATCTCCTCCGAGGCGAAGCAGTTGATCTTGTAGCCATCGGGAAGGATGAACGTCTCGATTGCCTTCTCCGTCGAGGGGACCGGTCTGTCCTCTGGTCGGGAATCCACTTCCACCTGACAGAGGATCGATAGCAGGGACAGGATGGGGACGAGAGATATCATCTGTACGGCACCTCGATACACAGGCACCCCGCCTTGCCCGTCGGTACTGTCCAAAGGCGCGTCTCCGCGACACCGATCAATCTGTCCAGTTCGACCATCTCGTCAGGGAAATTCTCCGTGCCATAGGGCTCATGACGACGACCATAGACGTACTCGGTGTTGACTGGACGCCATCTCTGGAAGAACAGGCGGTTCTTCTCCAGAACAGACTCCCGAAGCACTTCATGCAACTGCCTTTCGTCCGCCGTGACATCGGACTCCGGCGATACGTCTATGCCCATGGCGGCAAGCATCTCGCAGGCAACGAGTCTGTAGCCGGCCTGATTCGGATGAATGCCGTTGATGGTCAGTGGCTCATCGCTGATCCTCATCGCATCGCGAGTGGGATCGAAGAGATCGATGAAGAGAGCGCCCTTCCTCAAGGCCACCTGTCTCATGACCCGGACGTAGCGATCGAGAATGAAATTGTGATCTTCGCCGTCCGGCAGTGGCGGCCCCAGATCCTCATGAGCGATCGGCGATACGAGGATGATTCGAGGCGGGCCCTCGTCGTTGTAGCTGGTGGACAGATGATCATCCATCCATGCTTCCAGATCCCGCTTGAAATCGGACAGCCCCTCATACCCCGCATAGGACTCGTTCATTCCGAAGCATGCGATCAGAACATCCGTCTGATGACGTCTGAGCCATTCGTCCATGCCCATGAACTTGTACGGACGCGGCTGCAGAGCGACTTCGTCTCCACTCCAACCGTAGTTTCGAATACTCAGATCATGGTCCGGCAATGCGGCCTGCATCGCCGCCTCGAAGTGGCCGTTGAGCTGCATCCGTTCGGCGAAGGTGTTCCCGACGATTGAAATTCGGTCGCCTGGACTGAACACATCCCCCACTGCTTCGCCGTGGAACGAGATCAGACTGGCAATGATGAGTGACAGGACTTTCAGAAGCATCCATCGAGAATACCACCCCGGGGAACACTTCGCAGCCGATCAATTCCCGCTGGTTTGAAGCGTTTCGAGATAGGCAACTACATCACGTACCTGAATCGGATCGAGATGTGGCGCCATGGCCGGCATCGCGGAGGCCTCTCCGTATCCATCTGCAATATCAAGAGCCGGTCGCAGGAGTGAATTGATCAATCCGATGGAATCCAGCCGACTACCGACATCCGTCAGATCCGGGCCAGCCACTCCACCGGCACCATCGATCTGATGGCATCTCAGGCAGGTCGCGCTCGAGTTGTAGAAGACGATGTCTCTTCCAACGGATGGATCACCACCAGCAGTGGCCAGTTGATATGAACGTGCGTATCCCTCATCGCTCTTCTGATCCCACAGCCTGATCTGATCGTTCATCGCCGGATCGTCGTGCATCCTCGAAGACTCGAGAACATCCATCGCAAGACCGGGATCCTGCTTGTCCAGCTGGTCAAGACGAGTGCGAAGCGCCCTCGTCATTCGCTCATCCTGCATGAAACCCATGCCTCTGATGGCGGACTGTCGATCACTGCTGGATGTGGATTCCAATGCCGCGACGTACCAGTCGTGCGCTTCATCCATTTCCCAGACTCCAGCCAGTTCCAGACCTCTTGATCGCAGACTCGGTTCCTCTGAAAGGACGGCCTCGCGAATCGAATCGGAACGAGTGACTGGATCCTCGACGAGGAACATCAATGCGGAGATGCGTTCACTGCTCGTATTGGATTCATCCACCAGCTGCTCTTTCAGAAGAGAGGCATCAAGCGGAATCCCATGCTGGGCCGCGATTTCCCGTGCTGGTGTCGCCACCAGCTCGTCCGAGGCGCTCATCGGAGGAAGAACCGCCGACATGATCTCTCTCCATCCCTCGACATCCCGTTCGCCCACCGGTCGATATCTTCCCTGAACACGATCTCGGGGTGATGGATCCGGCCATGAAGCGAGCACCGCCATGGCCTCTCGTCGCAGGACATCGGGCTGTTCACCGTCAAGAGCGAATCTCGCTATCCCACGTGCGCGTTCCGGCTCTCCGAGCCGCAATGCCGCGGAAAGACTTCTTCTGACCAGGGCGGCGTAGGTTCGATCGCCTCGATCGACATCCTGAGAGGCGACGATGACGGGCAACAGATCGGCGAGCGCCTCATCCGCCGCTTCGATCGGGACATCATGTATGGCCCGAGCGGCCTCGGCGGCTATCCGATCGTCCTGATCACGCAGAAGCAGTCCGACAGCGGGATCATGAAGTCTGCGAAGCGCGAGAACAGCAGCCAGACGAACCTGGGGCTGTGGATCAGCCAGAAGATCGAGGAGCTTCGCACGATCATCGATCATGGAGAGCCCCATGACGCCGGCATGGCGCAGCCATGGATCCTGATTGTCGTTCAGCGAGACCATCTCGACGATGGCATCGAATGAATCATTGCTTCCGATCTTCCCGAGTGCGATGCCTGCCTCGAATATGACACGAGGCATCTCATCGAAGAGCATGGCTTCTATGTCTTCCGAGGCCGGCGCATAGGCCGCATCTCCAAGAACACGAATCGCCTGTGCGCGGACTTCGGGATCCTCATCCCAGACCAATGGTTGAATGGATGCCACTGGCCGCGAATCGGTTTCGGCAGCATCCGTTCTTCCATATCTTCGATCGATGCTGCCCAGTGCCCAGATGGCATGGATACGAGCCATCTGATCCGCCTCCGGATCCGCCGACACAAGATCGAGCTGTGATGCTTCCCCACGACTGGCAAGTTCGAACTGGGATCGTTGACGCACTCGTTGATCGGCATGGGAAAGCAGATCGATCAGATCAGCGGGCTCTATGGTGGAGAAGTCCGAGGTCAGAATCACCTCCACCTCGCGACTTCGATCCCGACATGCCGGATCCGTGACTCTCAGGATTCGACCGGTGTTCGTGCTGTACCAGCCCTCGACCCAGTCGGCGATCAGCATTGATCCGTTCATGTCGAATTCGACGTCCGTACAGAGAACACCCTTGAGAAAGTCGTGGACATCATCCACCTTGAATCCGGCGCCGTCCGGAACCATCCGCATGGAGATGAGGCCACTGTGCTCGGGGCTTCCAAGGAAGTTGCACATGAAGAAATGGTCCTCGTAACGCTCCGACAGTCCGGTACCGGGATAGAACACGAATCCCGAGGGACCGGATCCGACATGTTTCAATGGAGGCAAAGCCCAGGCAGGCCGGCCATCATGCCGGGTCTCCCAGAGTCCCTCCTGCATCCAGGGTCCTCGATTGTTCTCGCCTTCGAGCGTCTGGTAGTTCATCTCCCAGCCAGTCTCACCACCTTCCGCGCAGTAGACCATTCGTGCCTGATCCCCCCCATCGGAATTGTTGTCTCCGGTGAACAGATACCCGTATCGGTCAAAGGCCAGTTCCTGGGGATTCCGAAGACCGGTATGGAACAATTCAAGATCGGATCCATCGGGTTCACATCGAAAGACCGCTCCGGAATGTGGATCCGAGAGCACTTGACCATCGGCACGCTCGACGTGATAACCCCGATCGCCGATCGACCAGTAGAGTCTTCCGTCCGGACCCCAGGTCAATCCATGCATGTCGTGTCCACGTAGCGCATCACGAACGCCGAATCCGGAATGGATCGCCTCACGTACATCGGCCTTGGAATCGCCATCGTTGTCCCGTAGCCGCCACAGGTTCGGAATGCAGGTGTACCAGAGTTCATCACCGTTCATGATGAGACCCGCCCCCGTTCCATCCAGCGTCCCATTGAAGCCGTCCGCGAAGATCACCGAACGATCGGCAAGACCATCCCCGTTCGTATCCTGAAGGCACCGAACACGATCCTCCTTCTCGGTGTACCAGTCCATTCCATTGTCGCGCTTGTGGGCCCATTTGAGATACTTGGCGAGTCGATCCTCCGTCCGAACGGCGGCCAGATCATCAAGCAGCCAGTAGGGCTGCGATCGATTGTCCTCGACACCATGCTCCTGCCTGAAGGTCTCGGCGACGTAGACCCGTCCACTGGCATCGACACAGATGGCCACCGGATCCTCGACCAGTGGTGATTCGGCCCATGTGCGAACAATCAGACCATCCTCGAGCTGGATATCACTCGAGGGGGCAGGATTCGACTGCACGGAAATGACAAGCGAAAACAGACCCAGGCAGATTGTCATCATCGGACGGCTCCCATCTGGAACCAGTGTAACTTGAATCCGATCGGTCTCCTCTCGTCACGCGGTTACCATGACGATGAGCATGGCCCCAGAATCCGAACCATCTCGATCCAAGGAAAGCGCAATCAACAATCGGATTGATGCGGATGTGGCCGGCTGGCTGGAGACACTCCGATCCGCCGACACCTCGGAACTACCGGCCCATCCCAGCCTGCTGTTCTTCCGGCATGCTTCCATAGAGATGGCCATTCGGGCCTCTTTCATCGCGGCGGTCGATGTCGTTGGATTCACTCACAAGGTCCCTCATAGAAGGACCGAACTCTTTCGCGGGCTCGCCGTGAATGATGGTGAACTGGTACCACTCATGAATCTGGATGGCCTGCTCGCCTTCCCTCCTCAGACCACCGAGAAGGATCGGGTGCCTCGGCTTGTCGTGGTGGAGTCCTCGTCATCGGGTGGACGCTGGAGCATGATCGTCGACATGGTTCATGGTGTTGACATGTGTGATCCGGAGACATGGCGGGATCCATCGGAGACGGATGCCTGCATCGAGCACATCGTTCCCGGCGAACATGGACCGGCGAGACTCCTCGACTGCGATCGACTGTCGCGTCTGGCCGAAGGTGCGTTTCAATGAGTGGCGATCTGAGCGGATTCTCGATGTTCGATCTGTTCAGGGAGGAATCCCGGACACACGGCGCAGCGATCAGTCGCGGACTGGTGGAGCTGGAATCCACTCCCGGCGATGAGGAGTTGATCGCGTCCTTGATGCGGGCGGCCCACTCACTCAAGGGAGCCGCCAGAATCGTCGGGCTGGATCTGGCTGTCGGAGTCGCCCATGCGATGGAAGACGCCATGGTCGCCGTTCAGAAGGGCGAGCGCGTCATCACGGCCACCAGAATCGATCAGCTCCTGGCAGCCGCCGATCTCCTTGCTCAGCTGACGGAACTGGAGGAATCTGGAATCGACGACTGGACGATGGCGAACGTCGCGGCAGCCGATTCGATCGCCACGGATTTGCGGAACGCCGTGACGGACTCGGCGATCGAGGGGGCCGCCAAGTCTGCCGAATCGATTCCGGAAGATGCTCCCCCATCCACTCAGCAGGCTGATGACGGATCCGTTCGGGTCACATCCAGTCGTCTCGATCAGATCATGAGACTCGCTGGTGAAAGCCTGATCGCCTCACGACGTTTCCAGTCGGTCCGCAATCAAATGATTCAGATACGACGTCGACACGGACAGATGCAGTCACGCCTTCGAGAAGCCAGGATCCAGGATGGTGAAACATCGGAGGTGACCCTTGAATCCGCTCGCAAGGAAGCCGCTCGCACCGAGCTGGAGCTCGCCGAGCACCAGGATCAGCTTGAAGTCTTTCTGGGCCGTCTCGAGGTCGTCGCCGACTCGCTCTACAACGAGGTGCTCGGCTCGAGGATGCGACCATTCGATGAAGGGATCGCCATGTTCCCTCGACTGGTCAGGGATCTATCGAGATCGTTGGGCAAGAAGGCCACTCTGAACATCGAGGGCGCCGATGTACCCGTCGATCGTGACGTGCTCAGAGAGCTCGAGGCGCCCCTGACCCACATGCTGAGGAACTGCGTCGATCACGGGATCGAAACCATCGAAGACCGACGAGCCGTCGGCAAGGATGAGGTCGCCAGGATCGAACTGTCCGCGATGCATCGAAGTGGACGCCTGGAAGTCCATGTCCGTGACGATGGAAGAGGTATCGATCCGGAGAACATCCGGGGGAAAGTCATCGAACGTGATCTGGCAAGCCATGATGTCGCCATGGCTCTGACGAACCGTGAACTCTATGAATTCCTGTTCCTGCCTGGATTCTCGACTGCTCAGTCCGTAACGGACGTGTCGGGCCGCGGTGTCGGTCTGGATGTCGTCCAGACTATGATTCAGGATCTCTCCGGTGGTGTTCGAATCGATTCCACTCCGGGTGAAGGCACGACTTTCAAACTTACACTCCCACTGACGCGTTCCGTCGTGCGGGCTCTGATCGCCGATATCGGGAGCGAGTCCTATGCCTTTCCGTTGACTCACATCAACCAGATCGTCAAGGCGGAACAACCGGATCTGGTGGAGATCGACTCCCGTCCAGCCATACGGATCGAGGATCAGACTGTCGAGCTTCTGGACAGCGGTTCCATTCTCGAACTCGATCCGATTCGCATCGAGAAGGATGTCCATGCCATCATCGCGGGAACCGAGGAGGAGCGATTCGCCTTCCATGTCGATGGATTCATCGGCGAGGAGGAGCTGCTTGTTCGACCGATTGACCCCCGACTGGGAAGAGTGCCGCATGTGGCGTCCTCGGCTTTTCTGGAAAATGGCGAACCGGTTCTCCTGCTCGATGTGGAGGATCTCATCAGGACCGCTCGACGCGCCGTGGCCGAAGGGGCCTTTGAATCAGCGGTATCCAATCAGCCCGGCCGGGATGATGGCCCTCGCGTACTGGTGGTCGACGACAGCATCACCGTTCGTGAAGCCCAGCGATCCATTCTCACCAGAAACGGTTTTGCCGTCGATGTGGCGGTGGATGGTCTTGAGGGGTGGGAACGACTCCAGCGTGGTGACTACGATCTTCTGATCACGGATGTCGACATGCCGGGCATGAACGGCATCGAATTCGTCCGGACACTCAGGGCCCATGCCAGATATCGGGAGCTTCCCGTTGCCATCGTCTCCTACAAGGACGATGATCAGCAGCGTCAGGAAGGCCTCGATGCTGGCGGCACGGTCTATCTCAGCAAACATGTCATCAACGATGACCAGTTCATCGAAACAATACGGTCATTGATACCGAACGATCAGGACATCAGTACATCATGAGCACCACGGAAACAGACAGACGAGAAGACGGATCCACCGGAATCAGGGTATTGCTGGTGGATGATCAGGCCATGATCGGCGAGGCTGTTCGTCGCATGCTTCTTGCGGATGAGAACATCGAATACAAGTACTGCTCCGATCCACGGGAGGCCCTTGCTATCGCGAAGGAATGGAAGCCCACCGTGATCCTTCAGGACCTCGTGATGCCGGAGGTCGATGGACTCGATCTGGTGCGGGACTATCGCCAGGACGAGTCGACGGCACTGGTGCCCATCGTCGTGCTCAGTTCACGGGAAGAGCCGGCCACCAAGGCGGAGGCTTTCGCCAGAGGTGCCAACGACTATCTCGTCAAGCTGCCCGATCCGGTTGAGATCATTGCACGAGTCAGGCATCATGCCGAGGGTTACATCGCGAGGATCGATCGCGACAAGGCCCATGCGGCGTTGAAGAAGAGTGAATCGCATCTGCGAGAGGAATTGGCGAAGGCGGCAGCCTATGTGCAGTCGCTTCTCCCTGAACCGATGGAGGAACGAGTATCCACCCAGTGGAGATTCATTCCATCAGTCTCGCTTGGAGGCGATGCCTTCGGATACCACTGGCTTGATGACCATAGGTTGGCGCTCTATCTGCTCGATGTGTGCGGGCATGGAGTCGGGCCCGCGCTTCTCTCCATAACCGCCATGAACGTCATATCGAAGGAATCTCTCCCCGATGTCGACTTCGGAGATCCGGGAAACGTGCTTTCCGTGCTGAATGAACGGTTCAAGATGGCTGATCACCAGGGGATGTTCTTCACGATCTGGTATGGAGTCTACGACGAACGGACCCGGACGCTCGACTGGTCGGGTGGCGGCCACCCTCCCGCCGTCCTGCTCTCGGATGGCGATGATCCCCATCTTCTCGATTCCGATGGTCCAATGGTGGGTGCGATCGACGGAATGTCGTATGAGGCAAGGCAACAGGAGATCAAGCCTGGAAGTCGATTGCTCCTCTACAGTGACGGCATCTACGAGATCAGGCGACCCGATGGAACGATCTGGTCGCTTGAGGAGTTCGTCAGGGTCGTCGAGGAGCATCTGCCCGATCAATCCAAATCCATCGATTCGATCATCGGGACAGCCAGAGGAATCAGTGAAAAGGACATGTTCGAGGACGACTGCTCCGTTGTGGAATTCAAGTTCGACTAGAGCATTCGATCGATTCTCGGACGCAATAGACGCACATCATGCGCTAGTCCATGCATGAGCGTGTTCTTTCAAGCATTCGAATGATGTTTCCGAAAAGGTATGTAGCACACATGCCTTCGGATTCATCATGACCACATCAGATCGACCTGTACTCGTACGCTGCACCATCGTGCTCTCAGTCATGGCCTGGACGATTCCAGCCGCTGTTCTGCTGATGGTCTATTCGCTGCTCAGTGACATGAGCAATGTCTTGGCGGGAACCATCGGCGACATGCCATTCGGTGATGCCACCATTCAGATGAGCCTCTCTTCTGCTCAGCAAAGTCATGGCCTGAGCACCTTCGCATTGGCGGTCGGCGTGTTCGCCGTATTCGCGATCGGCATGATCCTCGCGTCGATCAGCCTCTGGACCGGTAAACAGGCGATCAGACTCGGTGCCACCGATACGGCGCTTCTGGCGGCAGTCACGGGATCATTCATCTACCTTGGCGGAATCGCGACGATACTCTTCAACGCCTTGGTCAGATGAATCCTGAAGGGCTCGACTCGTTCAGAAAGACCACACTGAACGAATACCCCAGATCCACGACTTCCCCACTCCCGATGCGCTATCGGTGATGTATTGGAGAACAGGACTGACCTGAACGGTATCCGTGACATTGACCCGCCAGTAGAGTTCCATGAAGGTCTGATTGCCCGTGGGCACGAATTCCCCGGGGCCACCCGGAACCGCGGCGTATCCGGCCTGGAATCGTCCCAGCTCGGTGATCTTCGACCAGGAAGCTCCGAATCCGATCGCATCCCCCTGCCTGCCGAGGAAATTCTCGATGCTGAATCCAGCGGATACGGCGAAATTCGACGTCGTGACGTCATTCTCGCCCCAGCCAACTCTGCAGAATGCGCCGAGGCTTCTCCAGATCTCCTGATCCATGTTGAAAGTCAGACCCCAACCGGAGGCATCCCATGGATTCTTCCCGCTGGAAGTCTTCCCGATGGAGTTGTACCAGACCATTGCCCGGTAGTGACCCTCGTGAATTCGATCACCCCATGTGAACTCGCTTTTGTAGGTCGCCTGGAAGATGGAGAAGAGATGGTCTGCTGAAAGATATTCGAATCCCGTCGACTTGCCAGTCGCCTCCGAATTGATCGTCCCGACTCGAAAATCCCAGGCATCCGACAGTTTCCACTGAACCACGGCGCCGAAGCCGTAGCCAGGAAACGGATTCGTGATGCTCTCATTGAAGCCTTCATACATGAATTGCGACAAGGGGTTGTACGCGATGGCGTTGGCGTCGAAGAACACCTGGTCCTCGAACTTGCCGACCATGACACGTACCTTCTTGTCGAACAATTCCTGTTTCCAATAGAGCATGTAGAGATTGAAATCACTACTGACCAGAATGTTGTTGGCCAAAATCGGCGAGCCGACTGCGTTCCCGATGTAGGGACGCACGGGAGTGAAGGCGCCGACCGCCGACTGCATGTTGTAGACGATGCGGCTGGACACATCGGGATCGTCATACAGAACCACGGAGCCATCGACACCGAACCAGAGAGAGGATCTCGCGTTCTGATATCCATCACGGACATTCGTCGCATGCTGATAGGTCCAGGCCATGGCTGGATCGAAGGTCATGCTCAACGGCGTGAGAACCTGCTCCCGGAATTCCTCGACGGCGGTGTTTAGTGGGGAAAACGGGGAGAAGTCGAACAACGGCTCCGATATCTGGGCCAGCTTGTGCTGATCGGAGAAGATCCGGAGTCCCTTGCCGGACCATCCTGATTCGGTCCTTCCGATGGACTTGTTCTTCTGTTCATCGTCAAAGAGTCCGACGAGCAGCCCGTAGGTGTCTGATGGGGATTGTCCATCATCCGCGGACTCGCGGGGCAGACGTAGTCGAGGGATCGACTGACCGGATCTGTCGTATACCTCGTGACCGCCGTGACCACGTCGAATCGGTCCGGTATGCGGAATGAGGACAACTTCTTTTCTACCCGCGTTTTCCGCCATTTCCGATGTGGCATCGCCGTTGTCCGCAGACAACTGTTTCCCGTCGGGATCCTTCGATGTCGAAGAGGGGATGGATGATGACGAATTACCATCGCTCGATGTCGGCGGCTCGGCGGCATATCCGACAAGACCGAAGAACACCGTACAGAGCGTCAGTATGCCTTGTTTCATAGTAATGGACATTCATGAAATTGTATCAAGGCTTGCTATTTCCCGAAGGTCGCCTCTGGCGGTTATGGTAATCAACTACAAGTATGGAAAGAATCAGCCAAAAACACACGTTGCCGAATCCCGTGACCGGCGAGCTCCAGAGGGGCGGCTGGTACTCATGGTGCTTCTGGGGCATCGTGGCGATCTTCTATCTCTACGAATTCTTCGTTCGTGTCACACCCAATGTCATCCTGCCGCAGCTCAGCCAGGATCTCCAGTCCGATCCCGGCACCATCGGATCGGCCATGTCCGTGTACCTCTGGGTCTATGCACCCACCCAGCTGGTCGTGGGATGGTTGTTCGACCGGTTCGGAACGAAGTATCTGGTTTCCTCCGCATCGATCATCTGCGGGGTGGGTTGCCTTGTCTTCTCATTCGCGGAAAGTCTCGGAATGGCCGCTGGTGCTCGTGGACTGATCGGTATCGGATCCGCCTTCGCGTTCGTGGGCGCCGTGTATGTCGCGACCGTCTGGTTTCCGCCAAAGAGACTGGCCTTGATAGCCGGCATGACCACCTCCGTGGGCATGATCGGGGAAGTCACGGGTCAGCTGCCAATGAACTGGCTGGTCGAGGATTTCGGCTGGAGAAAAGTCGTCATGTGGACGGGTTTTCTCGGTGGTGCCTTGGGAGTCCTGATCTTCCTGGTGATTCCCAGACGACCATCATGGTTCAGCGCATCTGTTTCTCGGCATGAAACCGACACCGTGGGACTCTGGAAGAGCATTGGCTGCGTGCTTGGAAATCCTCAGGTATGGCTTATTGGAATTGTCAGCGCGGTGATCTATCTCCCCTTGAGCGTTCTGGCAGCACTCTGGGGTACAAGCAGTCTGGAAACACTCGATTCACTCGACAGTAATCAGGCGAATCTCGCCATCTCCATGCTTGCCATTGGATGGTTGATCGGTTGCCCGCTTGTCGGCTTCCTCTCGGATCGTTTCAAGCGCAGACGTCCCTTCATTCTCATTGGATGTCTTGGTGGCATGGGAACGATGATTCTCCTGCTGATTCCCGGGATGCCCTACTGGGCACTTGTTGGCATGCTGTTCATCTCCGGATTGGCGACTAGTTCGCAGGCCATCACCTTCGCCATGGCCATGGAAGTCAATCCACGTCGCTTCGGTGCGACGTCCATCGCCATCTGCAATTTCCTCGTGATGCTGATGGCCGCCGGCCTGCAGGTCGGCATCGGCTGGATTCTCAACTGGCGAGCCGGAATCCATGTTGCCGGGTCGACGATTCCAGTCCATCCCGGATCGGCCCATCCATCGAGTGCCCATCTTGCCGCAGTGGCCCAGAACCAGAATTCGTTTGCCAGCCTCGAGGCATTGGATTATCAATGGGCACTGGCCTGCATTCCGATCCTCTTCGTACTGGCCACCATCGTCTCCTTCTTCATCAAGGAGACCAGAGGCGTCAACATCGTCGACCCTCTTCCCGAGGGTGAAGAAGCTCCAGTCATCGGGCACTGACGGCTCTCTCATCCTGTCCGGATTCACTCTTCACACCCCTAAAAATCCACTTCTCGATGCAAATTCCATGATTATCCCGTGGATGCTGTGAGATCTCCCTGGTTTCAACGCAGACCTGGTGAAGCGATCTTTTTCGCTCAGAACCATATCTACCAGGAGATTCGTCATGAAGAACAGCACCACACACCTACTCACCGCCCTGACCGCCCTGACTCTCGCTACGGGCGCGACCGCCCTTGCCAAGCCGGCATTCGAGGATGTTGCCCTGGGCAAGGCGTATCTCTGCATGGACAGCGATACGAGCAGCGGCGTGAAGTACATGTTTTCCGATTACGAAATGACCCCCGGGGTCTTCACCAACAACGGGAATGCCTACATCGACAACATCGGCAACGCCTGTGGTTACAGCAAGGAACTCGCTCTGTCGAATATCTATGTCACCTACGACTACGCCGCCGGTGGTGCGCCCGAGAAGGATCCCAGCATCCTCTTCGGCTGGTATGGCGGCAACATGAATCTCTCCATCAATGGAGACCGTCATTGGGGTCCCCATCCCGGCGCCTTTCCTTCCGTGATCGGTGGCTGCAACGTCAACATCGTTCCACTAGGTGGTGGATGCGGCCGGATCGATGTGGTCGGCAACGTCAACACCATCAGCTTTGGTGGACAGGAGTTCTGGCTCGACGATATCCAGGACAGCGAAGGTGAATGCGACTGGGGATATGAAGATCTCTCCCCTTCGCTGATGATGGGTCCAGGCATGGCATTCACAACGGACGGCCTGCCTTCGAAGACCCGAGATTTCATCCTCTGGGACGGGACCCCCTTCTCGACTGGCAATGTGCAGGTCTCAGTGACCAATCAGGCCTGCAATACCGGCAAGGAACTCGAACTTCGGTCCGCGACCGTTCTACACGACATCCTCGCAAGCGGCGTCTCCTATGAAAACGTCGAATGGGCCTATGGCTACTACGGTGGTCACATCAACTTCGAGATCAACGGCGACTTCCGATTCGAGAACAATGTGAATGCACTGGATGGCCAGACCATCGGAGGCGGCCTGGTCACGATCGTTCCCGTTGCCTCGAACTGTGGCTGGATCCAGGTCGATGGAATCGTCGACACGATCGCCATCGGTGGTCAGGAACTGTTTGTCGATTGCCTCAAGGGCGATGAAGTCGAGCCTTCAACAGCACCCGGCGATCTGGATGGCGATGGTGATGTGGATGTGGACGATCTGATGAGTCTGATCGCCAGCTACGGAAGCAGCTGCTCGGGTTGCCCCGAGGACATCGATGGCGACGGCGATGTGGATGTCGACGACCTCATGATCCTCTTGAGCAACTACGGCACCTGAAAACAAGAGAACCTGGTACGCAGGCGGGTCGACCCCATGGGTCGGCTCGCCTGTTTCATTCAGGCCTTGATGATCTTCGCCACGGGATCATTCACCCGTTCCATGGCGTTTCTCGTATCGACGACGAGAGAGGCGTGCTTGCCGATCATCTCGTAGTCGACGGCGGCATGATCGGTGACGATGACGACACAGTCCATCGACTCGAGCACTTCTGGGGAAAGATCGACGGATGCCAGATCGAGCGAATGCTTCTTCATCTCCGGGAAGACCGGACAATGCGGGTCGTGATAGCAGACTTCCGCCTGCAATGACTGAAGCAGTTCGATGATCGGAGCCGCAGGCGTCTCGCGGATATCGTCGATGTCGGGCTTGTAGGCAATGCCACTGACCATGATTCTGGCACCAGCGATGTCCTTGCCCTGATCGCGAACCGTTTCCGCGACTCGATCCACGACGGCCTTCGGCATGGCGGAATTGATCTCGCCTGCCAGTTCGATGAACCGCGTCGGGTATCCGACCTGCTTGGCTCGCCATGCGAGATAGAACGGATCGATCGGTATGCAGTGGCCACCAAGTCCGGGACCCGGATAGAACGCCTGGAATCCGAATGGCTTGGTGGAAGCGGCCTCGATGACTTCCCAGACATCGATGTCGAGACGGCCGAAGACCATCTTGAGTTCATTCACCAGTGCGATGTTCACGGCACGGTAGACGTTCTCGAGTATCTTGGCTGCCTCGGCGATCTCCGCCGATGAGACCCTGTGCACCTGCTGAATGGCCTTTGAATAGAAGTTGACCGCGAGATCCGTGCTGGTGTCGTCGAGTCCACCAACCAACTTGGGAATCTGGGCCGTGCTCATCCCCGCCCTTCCCGGATCCTCGCGCTCCGGGCTGAACGCCACGAAGAAGTCTCGACCATGAACAAGACCGGACTGATCGAGGATCGGAAGCATCTCCTCACGAGTCGTGCCCGGATAGGTCGTGGATTCCAGGACGATCAACTGGCCCTCCCGCATGTTCTCGGAGACCATTCTGGTGCTCTCCAGCACGTACGAGAGATCCGGTTCCTGATTCCTGCCAAGCGGAGTGGGTACGCACAGAAGAACGACATCGGCATCCTTGATGCTGGATGGATCACTGGTCGGTATGAATCGCTCGCCCTCGGTGAGGGATCGGAAGAAGTCGTCCCCGAAGTGGCCCAGATAGGATTCACCCCGCTTCATCATCTCGATCTTTCGATCGTCCACATCGAAGCCGATGATTTCATAGCCAGCATGATTCAGCGCTCTGGCCAGCGGAAATCCGACGTATCCCATGCCGATGACGGCGACCGTCGCCACACAGGAGTCGATTCGATCCTCGAGGATCCTGGCGGGCGTACCTGATTGAATCTGGTCTGATGAAGTCATCGTGTCATTCTAGCTCGCCGGGAGATCCATCCCGAGCCTTCAGCCATGCGACCGGCTGGAATCCTTCGGATTGTCGCTTCCGGATGTCTTCCTGAATGGAATGGCCCCATGGGCCGCCCGATCCCTCTGTTCCTGCCAGACGACGTCGACCAATTCATGTTCCGGTTCGAAGCCCTCGACGATCTGTCCAAGACGATCTCGAATCGCCTTGGGATCGGGTTTTCGGCAGGCCTCGATCAGGAACTCCAGATGGATTTTCAGATCCTTCCATGGGAGTTCGCTCTCGTTGGCCTTCATGATCATCGGATGCTCCGTACCGGAGGGATTGTCTCCGATGAGCAATTCCTCATAGAGCTTCTCGCCTGGTCGCAGTCCGGTGAACTGGATCTCGATGTCCCCATGCGGCTCGTCGGTCGTCCGTTCCGTTCGACCGGCCAGTCGAATCATCAGTCGAGCCAGATCCACGATCTTCACGGCTTCACCCATATCGAGGAGGAACACGTCTCCGCCCTCTCCCATGGAACCCGCCTGGATCACCAGTTCCGCAGCCTCGGGAATCGTCATGAAGTATCGAATGACCTCGGGATGGGTCACTGTGATCGGACCACCCATGGCGATCTGCTTCTTGAATCGTGGAACAACGGAGCCCGATGAATCGAGCACGTTTCCAAATCGGACCATGCAGAATCTGGTGTGTGGATGTTGATGCTGCAGTGCCTGAAGCACGAGTTCAGCCAATCGCTTGGTCGCACCCATCGTGTTCGTCGGTCTGACGGCCTTGTCGGTTGAAATCAGCACGAACGATGACACCCCGGCCTTGGCGGCCGCCTCGGCGAAGCTCCAGGTGGCCAGTGAATTGTTGCCGACTCCAGCCGAGATGTTGTACTCGACCAATGGAACATGCTTGTAGGCGGCTGCGTGATAGACGGTTTCCACAGCGAAGGTTCGAAGGACATCTTCTCCACGGACCCGGTCACGAACGGATCCCAGGACAGGTGAGATCTGGATCTCTATGCCCTCTTCCTGGGCGATTTCATTCAATTCCCGATCGATCTCGTAGAGAGCCACCTCGGATCGTTCGAGCAGAATGAGTCTCCTGGGAGCCAGCCTGAGGATCTGTCGACACAATTCCGACCCGATCGATCCGCCCGCACCACTGACCAGAACCACTCGACCGCGAATGCACTGATCAAGCAGTTCCTGACGTGGCGCAACGACATCGCGACCCAGGAGATCCTCGATGGCGATCGGACGGACATCGTCGAGACTGGCTGTTCCATCGATCAGTTCAGCCAGGCTTGGAACGGTTCGAACCGTCACTGGAAGCGACTTGAGACGATCGATGATTCTCCGCCGCTCGATCCGATCGATCGACGGCATCGCCAGGAACACGTCACGACAACGATTTCTCAGAACCAACTGCCTGACGTTTTCCGGACTCGATACGGGGACACCGTTGATAACTGTCTTCCAGGAGGCTCGATCATCATCGATGAATGCGATCACCCGATATCGTTCGCTTCCGGCCATCGATGCCTGCAGCTGGACACCGGCCTCACCTGCTCCATAGATGATGACGGGCTTGAGCCCTTCCTGCATGGAGATTCGAAACCATCCTCTTCCGAGCATCCGAAGGCCACCGACAGCGACGATGGCCAGAAGCCAGTAGATGATCACGGCTGATCGTGAGAATTCCTCCGTCTGTTGCGAGAGCAGGACCATGACGGGCATGCATAGGGCCGAAAAGGTCACTCCATAGATCAGAGACAGGCCGAACTGGGGGCCCAGATGGCGGACGACCGTTCTGTAGAGCCGTGAGAGCTTGAAAATCGGGATCGTCACGATCGGCATGGCCACCAGCAACCACCAACGGTTGGCCAGCATCTCGGGCCATGGATCGGCGAGCCTCAATGCAAAGGCCGCCCAGACGGCGATAGCGACCATTGAACCATCGGCCAGCATCGCCAGCGACTGCTTGGCGGAGCGAGGCAATGAGATGAGATGGTCTCTGATCATGGGTCTGATTGTATCGTCGAGCGTGCCGGCAACCCTATACTTCCTTCATGCCTCTGCCACCATGGCCCCAATATGAGCCTGATGAGATCGAAGCAGCCGTCCAGGTGCTCCGATCCGGCCTTGTCAATGCGTGGACGGGCAGCGACTGCGCGGACTTCGAGGCGGCATTTGCCAGAAAATTCGATGCCTCCCACGGTCTGACGCTTGCCAATGGATCCCTGGCGCTTGAAGCGGCACTCATCGCATGCGAAGTCGGTGAAGGTGATGACGTCATCGTGACTCCCAGATCCTTCATGGCCTCGGTCTCATGCGTCATGCTCAGACAGGCCAGACCGGTGTTCGCCGATGTGGATCGTGACTCGCAGAACCTCACCGTCGAAACGCTCGAAGCAGCGAGGACACCCCGCACTCGAGCAGCCATCGTCGTACATCTGGCAGGATGGCCATGCGACATGCCCGCGATCATGGCCTGGGCCAACGAACATGACATCAAGATCATCGAGGATGGTTCGCAGGCCCATGGCGCCACCGTCGGTGGGCGCAGCGTGGGCAGCTATGGTCATGCCTCGGCTTTCTCGTTCTGTCAGGACAAGATCATGACAACCGGCGGTGATGGCGGCATGATGGTGACCAACGACGAAACCATGTGGAAGCGAGCCTGGTCCGCAAGAGAACATGGCAAGTCATGGGATACCGTTCATCGAGATGATCATCCTCCGGGTTTTCGCTGGGTCGTCGAATCGCTCGGCAGCAATTGGCGAATGACCGGCCCCCAGGCAGCCATCGGCCTGCGACAACTCTCGAAGCTCGATGACTGGTGCCTGACGAGAAGACGGCACACCGATCTCCTTCGAGATCGTCTGGATGGCCTTTCGGCCATTCGGTTCCCATGGCCTGATGACGACATCAACCACGCCTGCTATCGAGCCTACTGCTTCGTGAAACCGGATCATCTGGCGGATGGCTGGTCCCGCGATCGAATCATGCATGAGATCAATCAAGCGGGATGGCCATGTCAGGTGGGTAGTTGTCCCGAGATCTATCGGGAGAAGGTCATCATCGACGCCGGCTATGCGCCCGCCGCACCTCTTCCGGTAGCTCGTGAACTGGGTGAGACGGGATTGGCCTTTTCGGTACATCCCACGATCGATCCCGACACGATGAAGGATGGTGTCGATGCGATCGGAACGATCATCGAACAGGCGAGCCGCTGAGATCAGTCCTGAGCCTTCGCTGGAACTCCAACGGCTCTGCATCCATCGGGAAGATTCGATACCACGGCCGCTCCGGCGCCGACCATGACATCCGATCCGATGTCGATTCCGTTTCGAACGGATGATCCGATGCCGATCCAGCTTCTTTCGCCGATGGTGACATGTCCACCGACATGGGCACCTGGCGCTATATGGACACATGAACCAAGGCGGCAGTCGTGATCGACCGAGGCGCCGGTGTTGATGATGCAACCAGTCCCGATGTCGGAGCCGATGTTCACCGCGGCCTGAGGCATGACGACGGTGCCCGGTCCAAGCTTCGCTCGTGGACTGACCTGGGCCGAGTCCGCGATGATGGTCGGCATCTGAAGACTCGTCTGTGCTATTCGTTCAAGCCACTTCGATCGAAG
>DEYM01000114.1:44206-46151 GCA_002364555.1 Phycisphaerales bacterium UBA3158
CAGGATCCCACGATCCCCCACGGATAGTCGTGCGCATCGACGGAGTCGTCGAGAAAGGCGATCATGGACCAATCGCCCGACTGCTCCGCCATGTCGGAGATCACCCGGCCGTTCCCGCCCGCACCAATGATCAGAAGCCTGTTGTCGCTCATGTGTTCCCCGTGAACTTGCTCATCGTCGCCTGTCCCGATTGATTCACGTCGCTGGTCTTGAATACCTGGACGATGGTCATGAAGAGGATACGGATATCCAACTGGATTGATCGGTTATCAACGTACCACACGTCGAGTTCGAACTTCTCCGTCCAGGTCAGGCTGTTTCGACCCTTCACCTGTGCCCAGCCGGTGATTCCGGGCCTGACTTCATGGCGCCTGGCCTGTTTGCCGTCGTAGAGAGGCAGATATTCCACGAGCAGTGGTCTTGGGCCCACCAGACTCATGTCACCCTTGATGACATTCAGAAGCTCAGGGAGTTCATCAAGACTGCTCCTGCGAAGGAATCTGCCAAGTCGACCGAGTCGCTGTGCATCGGGGAGGAGTTCACCATTGGCATCCTTCGCATTGGACATGGTTCGGAACTTGTACATCATGAACAGTTGGCCGTCTTTTCCGGGCCTCGACTGCTTGAAGAGTACCGGTCTGCCGTAGCTGATCAGAATGCAGCAAGCGACGATCGCCATGATGGGCGACAGGATCAGAAGCAGTATGAAGCTGATCGACATGTCCAGAAGACGTTTCATGCTCGACGCAGTGTACTCCGCCGATCAAAGAGACAAGGCATCGAGCATCACGGCGGCCACCTGACGGGCATCAAACCTTGATTCCGCCAACGACCGACCCTTGTTGCCCATCTCCGATCGGAGCTCGGAGGACGACGCCAGCCTGCTCATGGCGTCTGCCAGAGATTTCGGATCTCTCAGCGGCACGATCAAGCCATTCTCTTCATGGTCGACCGTCTCACGACAGCCTCTGGCATCGGTCGTGATCACCGCACGTCCCGTCGACATGGCTTCCAACACACTCCGTGGTGTTCCTTCATGCCAGGACGGGAGCACGTAGACGCTGCACCGGGCCAGCGCCGCCTGTACATCCTCGACATGTCCGAGATATTCGATGATGCCATCGTCGACAGCCTGCTGGATCTCCGACATGGGTACACCACCACTGCCGGGATCCTCCATGCCGCCGAGTCTCACGACCGCATCCGGGCATCTTCTCTTCAGGATCGAGGCAGCCTCGATGTATTCACGCACACCCTTGGCCACCAGAAGCCTTGCCAGCATGAGAAACACCGGTGCTTCAGGAAGCGGGTGAATGGGATATGTTTCCAGATCCACTCCCGAACCGGCCGTCATGACGATCTTGGAAGCGTCCTCCACCACTCCGGCGTTGACGAGATCGTCTCTGTCGTCGCCATTCTGGAAGAACACCCGATCGTGATGACGAACAGCTTTTCGCAGCATGCGTTCGGCGATGCGTTTTCGAACACCCGAATTCATGAACATCGTTCCGAGGCCGGTGATCATGGCGGCCGATGGGATATCCTCGGAGGAGGCCGCCCATCCACCATAGATATTCGGCTTGATCGTGTAGGTGATCAGACGATCCGGTTGAATGTCTCGAAGATGGGAACGCAACCGACGCACCAGTTGGAGATCCTTCAGCGGCTGGACCTTGTTGCGATCAAAGTCGATCGGTGCCCATCGAACGCCAAGTCTGTCCATCGCACCGGCGATGGAGGAATCCTCATCGGGTGCGGAAGCGACGACTTCATGTCCGGCCTGGACCAATGCCTTCAGCAATGGTGCCCTGAAGAGGACCAGGGAGGGTGCGTAGCTGCCAAGAAGAAGGACACGACTCATGGTCAGCAGTCTATGTTCTCTTCAGAGGATCGGCTCATCTCACAAGGAGAGGCTGTCCAGCATGCAAGTGGCGACTTCCCGGGC
>DEYM01000088.1 GCA_002364555.1 Phycisphaerales bacterium UBA3158
GGGCATGGCACCCGATCTCATCTGCTCGACGGCCAGAAAACTGCCGCAGATCGCCATGACGAGCTCACCCGTTCCCGTGGCCACGGCAGCACCGCCATGGGGATCGACGTAGAGACCATGGCCGATGATCGGAGAGTCGCCGACTCTGCCAGGTACTTTCCATGGCATTCCACTGGTCGAACAGGCACCAGCCAGCCTCCCCTGGTCATCCAGTCCCAACACGCCGATGGTGTCATGGTTGTTTCGCCATCGGTCCTCCTGATCCTTGAACAGCGCACCATCCGGGTCGCCATCGACCGGTCTGACATCCGAGGACTCGCCGCCCCCTTGAGCCTGGCGTACCTGCCATGCCTTCTTCGCCTCCGGAGACAGAAGCGGCTGCTCGGGGAGACCATGTGCACTGGCGAATTCGTCCGCACCCTCACCCGCCAGCATGACATGGGGCGTGCGATCCATGACCAGCCTGGCGATTCGAACCGGATGGAGATGCTTTCGGACAGCACAGACACTTCCACACTGTTCCGGAGAAAGCATCACGCAGCCATCAAGACTCATGTCGCCATCTCGATCCGGCAGTCCGCCATACCCCACCGAATCGATGCCCGGATCCTCATCACAGAACACCGTCACGGCTTCGACGGCATCCAGTGCGGATCCCCCAGCCGAGAAATCCGGCCAGGCGGCGGCATTGGCACGTTCACCAAATGACCAGGTGGAAAGGAGCAGAGGGCCCCTTGCAGCGGCTTCATGAGGGGTGGTGTTATCAGGCCGTTCACTCATCTTCGGATCTCCCTGCTGGAGATGCTATCCTGCAGGATGTGGAGGAGGCTACCCCGCCTCTCATTAGGATTAGATTTCAATTTTTGACTCCTGAATCAGGCAAGCCATTGGCGGCTGACCCAATTCGGAGTTCGATGAGAAAATACCAATGGACTACATCACTCAAGCCGACAAGGAAAAGATCGAAAAAGAGTTGAAGACCCGCATGAAGCAGCGGAAGGAACTCTCGGATCGAATCGGACGCGCTCGTGAACTTGGCGATCTGAAGGAGAATGGCGAATATCACGCTGCTCGTGAAGACCAGGGGATGAACGAAGCCCGCATCAAGCAGCTGGAGGAACGACTGGCGACCGCCATCGTGGCTGACGACACCGAGATTCCCGAGAACATGGTGTTCATCGGTGCCACGGTCAAGCTCAAGGATGTCAATACGGGTGATGAGCAGGTCTACAAGCTCGTCGGCGACATGTCCGGTGAATTCGATCCCGACTGCATCGAGGTCACCCCGACCTCCGCTCTGGGCATGGCTCTGATGAAATCCCGCCTGGGTGAGACCGTACGAGCCGATCTGCCAAGAGGCGAGAAACGCTTCGAGATCGTAGAGCTCTCATGAATCAGCTGTGGACCGTCTACCTTGGTGGTGAGATCCACAGTGACTGGAGAGAACAGATACGAATCGGTTCCGAAGCCGCTGGTCTTCCCATCGAGTTCCTTGCCCCGGTAACCGATCACGCTGCCAGTGATCGTTGTGGCGTGGAGATTCTCGGCGAGGAGCCATCCAGTTTCTGGACGGATCATCAGGGTGCTTCGGTCAATGCGATGCGAACCCGCACCTTCATCGGCCGTTCCGACATCGTGGTCATCCGGTTCGGTGAACAATACAGGCAGTGGAACGCCGCCTTCGATGCCGGACAGGCGGCAGCCATGGGCAAGCCGCTGATCATCCTGCATCCGGAATCGCATGATCACGCCCTCAAGGAGGTCGATGCCGCCGCCAATGCGGTCGCCCGTACCCCTGAGCAGGTGATCGGACTGATCAGGTACGTGATCGAAGGATCACTCGGCTGATCGCCGAGCTTGAATGAAGCTGGCCAGGCAGTAGCCGAAGTACACGACGCACAGGAAGGCGAGGATCCCCTGATCCCACACCTTGGACCATTGGATCTCTTCAGCTCCGAGCGACTTCACGCCCATCGTGATGCCACCCGCGATGCCCAGCAACGCCACCAGTATCGTCACATGCATCAGATGCTTGCGAATGCCCGGAAGCAGCACGGACAGAATGCCCAGCAGCAGAAGCACGATCCCGAAGAAGCCCGGAATGGCCGCCGTGAATCGAGCGGCATCGAATCCGGTCGCCAACCAGAAGGCGAGCCCCTGAAGGATCATCAGGACACCAAAGACGATTGCGACGAGTGCCATGTTGATTTTGTTCATGACCGAATCGTAGCAGGCGACTGTGGATGTGTCTCAGGAACCGTAGTTGGCCAACGCGAGGAGTATGTCGGTCACATCCACGGCGCCGTTGCCATCGACGTCCGCTGAACAATCCTGATCACAGAGCCATTGGGATAGGATTTCCAGTATGTCCTCGACATCGACATCACCATCGCCATCGACATCGCCCTGGATACCATCACCCTCGATGATGATCGGACCACTGATGTCCCCACCGGTGTTCCCATCACCATCCCTGGCGAGTACCCGGAGCCTGCCCTGATTGGTTGGCGTATCCGGGAGACAGACCGTTCTGACTCCCTGTGGATCGAGGTTCGCCTCCAGAGTCTCCCAGTTGTCGCCGTCATCGACGGAGAACTCGATGTCCACGGATACCACGTCGAATTCGTCATCATCGCTGATGTACG
The DNA here is from genome assembly GCA_002364555.1 of Phycisphaerales bacterium UBA3158. GTDB lineage: Bacteria > Planctomycetota > Phycisphaerae > Phycisphaerales > SM1A02 > UBA1668. The sequence goes on from DEYM01000088.1 coordinate 2,646, forward strand.
AGATCTGGAGACAGTCATCGGGATCGATGACGCCTTGGACGGGAGTCTGCAGACAGGTGGTTGGATAGATACCGCCGGCATGTGCGGGCATGTGCATGCTGATGCAGTGCATGACACCGGCGGAATACGCCAGACTGTCGCAGATGATGGGTACGACCTGACGACCCGGCATGGCCGCTTCCACGGCGGCTATGGCCTGATTGTCATAGGTGTTCGAGATGTCGTTGTACTCGGGAAGCAGAATCACATCGTTGCAGACAACCATGTTGGTGTAGGTGTAGTGCGTTCCACCCTGGGCGAACGCGGGTGTTCGGAAGACTTCCCAGCCGAGATTCTCGTAGTACACGACGGCCGCATCACAGATCTGATCCTGGATAGTGCCTGATTGAGTGGGCCAGTCGCTGATGATGATTCGTTCATCGCCGCACATCAGCATCCACATGTCGATGTGCTGCGTGTAGTCGACCGATGTCGGAAAGGCGTCATGGAGATAGGTCTCGACGTTCTGGTACTGACGCCAGTAGTCGACGACCTGGGATTCCGACAAGCCGGGATTCTCGTTGAGAATGAGCTGGGTGGCCGCACTTCGACCCACGCCGTTGAGGTGGTAGTTGCCACCACCATGTGTGAGTGGAATCTCGTAGACGGCATGACCGAACTGGGAACCGAAGTAGGAGTTGTACGCATTGTCGTTCGGACGTGGGCGGTTGTAGGTGTGATCGATGATCACTCGGCAATCACCCTCGAAGACGTAGCGTGGCCCGTAATCACGTATCCAGACCGTGTTGGTGGATCGAACGACCGTGATGACACGATCGGGATCGGCACCGGCTGAAATGCATGAGTTGCGAGCGGTGTTCGCCTCGGAATTGGAATCACAGGCAATGAAGACATCCGCATTGCCGGTGGTGGTGATGGCAGCGGCCATCTGGGCGATCGTGGATGTGAATCCCTCCCAGGCGAGAAGAATGCCCTGCATGTCCTCGTATTCGGAAGCACCACGAACCGGACCTGCAGGAGGCGGGGTCACGGCCCGAGGCGGCGTGATGAGCCGACCATCTAGAAATCTGGATTCGGTCTCAGTCATGTACTTCGGAATCCGAGCCCCCTCCGGAAAGACCAGCTGGCCGTCCTCCAGAATCGGCTCTACAGGGCCAGAAGCCCCCTGAAAGTCCCCGGAAGCACTCATTGAAATGGCCGTGGCCACGATGATTGAAGCAAACATGGTGAAATCCTCTTCCTCTGACACTATTGGACACCCGAAATAGGGGTCAGGCAACCCCAAGCCTCGGTTTCCATAGTGGTTATTCTGCTCAAACACGTGTTTGGTTCCACTAGAACCCCGATAAAGGCCCAATGAATACATCTTCCTCCCAACTTCCGGTCGAATCCCATCAGCTGGGCCGGTATCGCTTCGTCATAGCCGGCTTCTGCTTCCTGCTCGGACTGGTGAACTATCTGGATCGGGTGGTGATCTCGTTTGCGATCAAACCCATCGAATCCGATCTCGGGATCGAAGATGCGTCGTTTGGCCTTCTGATGTCCGCATTCGCCATCGGGACCTTGAGCGTGAACGCGTTGTCGGGCTTTCTCCTGGATCGATTCGGTGTAAAGATCATCTGGAGCGTCGGTCTGTTCATCTGGTCCATCGTGATGGTCCTCCAGGGATTCGTCGAGGTGTTCTGGATGTTCATCGCCCTGCGAGTGCTGCTTGGAATCGGGGAAGGCGTGAACTTCCCCGCGATGAATCGCGCACTCGTGGACTGGATGCAGCCTCGAGAACTCGGCCGTGCCATCTCCTTCTCACTCCTTGGTGTGCCCCTGGCCCTTCTGGTCGGAGGACTCGTCCTGGCGCCACTGATACTCGATGTCGGCTGGCGTTGGTCGTTCATCATCCTGGGAATTCTGGGAGGCGTTCTTGGTCTCATCTTTCTGGTGGTCTACCACGAACCTCCGTCGGGCCAATCCGGCTCCTCCGGTAAACAGCACGATCGAGTTCCACTGCGTCAGCTTCTGCTGAATCCGACGCTGTTGGCCACAAGCTGGTCTTTCTTCGCTTTCGGTTGGGTGCTGTTCTTCGGACTGACATGGCTACCGGGATATTTCGAGCAGACATGGGACATGAAGCTCAGCTCGGTGGGTTTCTTCAGTACGCTGCCCTGGGCTCTGGCCATACTGCTGATGCCCATCGTCGGATGGATCTCGGACAGACTCATGATCAGAACAGGCAGCACTCGTCAGTCACGCGTCCACCTGATCTGGATCTGCCAGTTGATTTCTGTACTCTGCTTCATACCCGTGATATTCGTCGACTCCGCCACCTGGGCGGTTCTGTTCATCTCTCTGGCAATAGGCTTCTCGATGGCACCCAAC
>DEYM01000069.1:0-3291 GCA_002364555.1 Phycisphaerales bacterium UBA3158
AGCGACATCCCGATGGCGGCCTCGACCGCTTCCCGAGAGGGCAGTTCGCTGTGACGAAGATGATCAAGCGATGGTGCGCCCGAGACCGACACCCGCCAGGACTCCTCTCCCATGGATATGACTCGACGGGCCGCCTCCTCGGTGGGCACCAGATGCAGATGACTCATCTTGGTCAACGCGTCGCGTACCTGCTGATCGATGGCGCCCTCGCTGATCTCACCACCTTCGATATGGGCGATGGGAATGCGCAAGGCCATGGCCGCCGCCGCAGGAGCGAGCATCTCGTATCGATCCGCGATGATCAGCAGCAGATCCGGCCGAAGCGTCGACAGGGCTTCCGTGAATCCGATGACTGCTCGACCGATGCCCTCACCCATGCCACGATCGGAATCGTCGTCCGGGAGGAAGGGAACCTCGGCCGCCACCTCGAACCCGGCCGCCTTGATGGCGTCGATGGTGTGACCGAATCTGGAATCCAGATGGGCTCCACCCACCAGCAGCTCGACCTCGATGTCCTCAGCCTGATCGAGCAACCTCAATGGCCACACCAGATGGCCCCAGTCGGCTCGGGAGGTCGTCACAACGGCAATTCGGCGGGTGCTCGGCATGTCTCAAAGCGTAGCCACTTCACCGGAACCCGGCACCCCCCCTACAATGACTTTCCGGAGAACACGACATGGCTCATTACCTGCAGCTCGGCGACATCCCACCCAAGCGACATATCCAGTTCCGACGCCCGGATGGCGCCCTCTACTCGGAGGAAGTCTTCGGTACCGAGGGATTCGTCGGCCCGACCTCCACGCTCTACCACATCCATCCACCGACCCAGGTCGCCGGGTGGAAGAAGCTCTACTCGACCAAGACCGAGTACGTGGAAACCGACGTCATGCGGATGAGACATCTCAAGAGCGCCGACTGGGCCCCCAAGGGTGATCCGATCACAGGCCGCATCGTCCTCCTGGGCAATGCCGATGTCGAGATGAGCATCTGCGTTCCCGCCGAGAAGATGGAGTACTTCTACAAGAACGGCAGTGGCGACGAGCTTCTGTTCGTCCACTTCGGATCAGGCACGCTCCACACGAGCATGGGTACGCTTCCATTCCATGAGAAGGACTACATCGTCATCCCCAAGGGCGTGACCTATCAGATGGAATTCAACGAGCAGCCCGCCGATGCCCCACCGGCACGCTACCTCTGCTTCGAGACGATGAACACCAGTCATATCCTGCCGCCTCCGCGGTACCTGTCCAAGAAGACCAGCCAGTTCCTGGAGCACGCACCCTACTGCGAGCGGGATCTTCGACTGCCGCAGCTTCCCCTGACAGTCGATGAGGCCGGCGAGTTCGAGGTTCGCATCAAGGCCCGCGACTCGATCCATTCCTACATGTACGACTACCATCCGTTCGATGTGATCGGATGGGACGGCTGCTACTACCCGTACTGCTTCAACATCGACGACTTCTCACCCATCGTCGGCAAGCATCACATGCCGCCACCGACCCATCAGACCTTCGAAGGCCACAACTTCGTCATCTGCTCCTTCTGCCCACGCGTTCTGGATTTCCATCCGGAAGCCATCGTGGTCCCCTACAACCACAGCAATCTGGATTCCGACGAGGTCCTCTACTACGTCGAGGGCAACTACAAGGCACGCAAGGGCATCGAACAATGCTCCTTCAGTCTGCACCCGCAGGGCATTCCCCACGGACCACACCCCGGAACCGTCGAGAAGTCGATCGGCGCCAAATGGACCGACGAACTGGCCGTCATGTGCGACACCTTCCGTCCACTGCATCCAACCAAGGCGGCACTGGAAATGGACGATCCGCATTATCCCGACTCGTGGGCCAACTGGAAGAGCCAGCCGCAAGGCGACCATGGTGACGGCAAGACTCCCAACACATGGTGATCAGAGCCGTCAGCCTGATACTCGTCATGATCATCTCGACGAGCTGCACCAGCAGATCGACTCGTTCGCAGACTCGGCAATCCCATGACAGCCAGCGACTCTTCACGGCCAACGGCCATCAGTTCCAGCCACTGATCGCCCACGATGACGACGACCGCGCCCGAGGACTCCAGTATCGCCAGCCACCGGCCGACGGACTGATCCTGCTGTTTCCAAGATCCTCGAGACAATCGATCTGGATGCCCAATTGCCCAGTGGATCTGGAAGGATGGATCATCGACGATCGGGGAACACTGCTGGAGATCCTCGAACTGCCAGCCGAGCCGGAACAGAGGACCACCGAATCCCTCTTCCAGTACCACGCCAGACTCCCGCGACACAGAGCCATCAACTCATCGAGAATCGTCTGGGAATTCAAGGCCGGCACCGCCGCCGGACTGGACCTCCATCCAGGCCAGACGATCGATGGCGATTGGTCGTCGGTACTTCAGATGGATCGTCAATTCTCAGCGGCGCAGTGAGCCGACCCAATCGCGGAACGCCTGCTCCTGCTCGGGATCGGCGGACGTGGCATGGAACTGAATTCCATCGACACCCGTGAATCGGCCAAGCGTCACCTTGCGAGCCGGATAGTTCAGATTGCGAGGGTTGTCGTCGGTGTTGTCGACATCCACATCGAGAACAAGACGAGTCCCGGCCTGTAGTCGCATGGGCGACTTGAGCACATGCGTCGAACGCCAGTGCATGTCCCAATCCGGATAGTCGACGATGACTGAACTGGTCCCATCGGGCGCCATCGCCGTGAGCTTCATCGATCGAAGATAGTGATCCCCGCGCGGACTCATCGCCACGACATCGAGATCGATCGGGACGACCAGTTCCGCCTGTTCCTGGCGACGCTCGCCCGCATCCAGCCTGAACCAGGGTTTCATCACCAGAAAACTGTCGAGCCGCCTCAACTCGTCCTCGGGATGGGCCACCTGCAGATCGACCGTGGCCTCCACCGGAACATCACGACCGGTCGGCCGATAGGACATCTCCGAGACGATGGTCGATCCCTCCGGAATCTCGTAGGCATAGCCCTCGGGATACTGGAGCGTTCGATCACCGACGCCCAGGACACCAAGTCCGCCGGCTGGCCTTGCACCCAGATCCCCCGACATGTGATAGCCCGCCGGCTCCTCGAGCGAGTCCGCGATCTCGGCCTGACCGGTTGGATCGAATGACAGCGCGACTGAATGAACGGCGTTCTCCAGCGGACTCGACCATCGGACTCCGGTCACCAGAAGCGGCTCGTCGTTGACCAGAGGCAAGGCGAAGGTCCGCGTGTTGTGCGTATGGGAATGCAGCGTGGTCAGACTCTCGGCGGGTATGTCGAATCC